>CAYVZN010000013.1:0-14645 GCA_964456125.1 uncultured Candidatus Saccharibacteria bacterium | reverse complement strand
GAATATAATTAGATAGATCAAAATCAGTATGGCTAATTCACCTATGGATCAGGAATTTCTAGAGTATGTCATAAAATCTCTAGTGGATCATCCTGAAGACGTAAAAACAGAAAGAAAAGTTGATGAAATGGGTGTTCTTATCACTCTTTCAGTACACCCGGAGGATATGGGCCAAATTATCGGCAAAGGTGGCGATACGGCCCGATCGATCCGTTCACTTCTAAGGATTGTTGGATCAAAGAACAATGCTAGGGTAAATCTAAAGATAGAGGAACCCGAAGGATCAACCCGAAGAAGTACGACTGCCGCGCCTCGCTCACGATCAAGAAATGTTGAAGAGGCGGTAGGCGATCTTAATCTCTAAGAAGATCAATTTACTTGTATACTAATATACTAAGTACGGGAGCAGCCCTGCAGTTGCGGGGCTGTTTTCGTTCCCACATGATCAAACTTTTATATCAAAAATACGAGCGATATATAACTCCCATAGCTTTTTTTGCCGGATTTGTATGGGATAATTTTACTCTAAGGCGCGTTGATCTTCTATACGAAAACATTGTTCTTATCTGGAACCTATTTCTTATCGCCTTAGGAATTACTTTGATAAACGCGTATGAGGCAAGGTACATTAAAGGCTCTATTTTTGAGAAGATAGTCAGAGTAGCGCCGATATTTATGCAGTTTGCCTTCGGCGGTCTTTTCAGCGCTTTTTTTGTGTTTTATTCAAGAAGCTCATCGGTGCTCGCAAGCTGGCCGTTTCTTTTGTTCTTGGCCGGTTTATTTATTGGAAATGAATTTTTTAGAAAAAGATATTTGAGATTGACATTCCAGATGAGCACATTTTTTATCGTTTTGTTTTCTTATTCCGTATTCGCGTTGCCTATTCTTGTGGGAAAGATGGGAGCATTAATTTTCATCGCAAGCGGTCTTGCCGCGCTTGCGGTTCTTTTCATCATTGCCGTTGCGATTTTCAAGATAATGCCCGAAAGATTCAAGCAAAATTTGCGCGCGCTTACTTTGAGTATCGCAAGCATATATATCTTGTTTAATATCTTTTACTTCGCAAACATAATTCCTCCGATTCCTCTTTCGCTGAAAGAGAGCGGAATTTATCATTCTATTGAGAGGGTTTCGGAAGGAAAGAATATCTATAAAATCAGTTTTGAGCCTACTCCCTGGCATCTTTTTTTCAAAGACGCAAGTGATACGTTTCATATAGTTCCCGGAGAGAGTATTTATAGTTACAGCGCGGTTTTTGCTCCAACAAAACTGAATATCACAATACTTCATCGGTGGTCTTATTTTGATGAAGAAAAAGGCGACTGGATCGAAGTGAGCCGGCTTAAATTTCCCATGAGAGGTGGGCGCGACGGCGGATATAGGGGATATACGTTAAAGAGCAATATTAAACCGGGAAAGTGGCGGGTTGATGTTATAACAGAGCGGGGGCAGGTTCTGGGACGCAGAACCTTTGAGGTAGTGGAAGCCGTTACTTTGCCCAAGCTTGAAACGACGTTTAGATAAAAACTTGCTTTTTTGGCGACATGGTATATAATATAGTTACCCAAAAGGAGATCTGACTTGATATGACTACAGCAACAGACCGAGCGACAGACCGAGTAGAAAGAATAAAGCAGAGTATGTCCCGTAATGGTTCATCCCCAGAGATTAAGACAGAGACCATAATGAAAGAATGGCTGGAAGAATTAAGCAAGATAAGAGAAAAGCTATACGCGTTAAGAAAGCCCTGGGACAGGCATCGTCCAGTAGAAGATGAGCTTAGAAAAATAATACTTATTGTGCATGCCTCGTTCGCATTTGGAAAAGGCGACGTTCCAAGCGAAATAGATGAGGCCGATGTCATGCTTTGGAACTATCCGCAATTTGCAAGAGATCTTTCAGAAAGGGCGCGCGAACTGGAGAAGACAACCCGAGAGGAGATGACAACCCGAGAGCTTATTTCCTGCTCACTTGGCTATCTGACAGAAAGTAGCCAGGGAAATGCAAATGTGCGTCAAAAAGTTCTAGTACAGCTGTTTGGTCCGGAAGGCTACAAATCCAAGATCCATAAGAATTGTAGCTTCCCAGAAGATCAGGCAAAGAAAATTAAAGAGAACAAAAAAGTAAAACAAAAAGAAGTCGAACAGGAACAGAGATTTATACAAATAGCGGGCAGAAAAAATATCTAGCCCCAAGCCCTCCGACTATAGTCGGAGGGTTTTTGTTTGTTGCAAATTTTTAGGTAAATAAGTACTATAATTATAAGCATGTACTTTAACAAGTCTGGAGGTTGACATGACATCACAGAACAAAATCGTTGTTGATATTCCCAGATTCCGCAAACGTAATTTTTCCGAACCAGAAACTTTAACAATTTCGGAGAACAGCTGGAACAAGCCGGGCGTGCGCGTTGCGGCCTGGTCGCGGTCTTTCTGGAAACATAAGGGAGCGAGAGCCGCCATAATACGCACAGAGATGATGCTCGCAGTCCGCGATGGATGCCATTATATTGTGCACTGCGGGGGATTTGTAGATAAGAAAAGCATAGAAAAATCAATAAACCAAATGACAGATGATATTTCCAGGACAAATAATCTTACGCGCACTCAGAGAAATTCTATTTTGCCTTTAGTGAGGGAGCATATTTTAGACGAAGTGGCTAGAGAGATTCATTCGCTTCTTCCTAAAATTAGGACTCCTCAAAACGGAAAAGGCGTTGGCTTTGTCAGATACTACATTATGACCTCGCCTATTCTGGATGGCTGGTATGGGGATGACATTGTAAAACGACTGATGGGGTTGCGATCCGATATACGGCTCTTGAAGCAGGGAGAAGATCACACATATCTTAAGGGCGTGGGAAAAAACGACGAGGAAAAAATTCTTGGCCAAACGCTTGGATGGCTTACCGCGCGTAAGCATCGTTTGCCCGGCCAATATGCGAGCAATGCTCCCGAAAAAGAAATTCGCGAGGCCGAAGCCGCGGCCATTGATAAATACCCGGATATGTGGGTGGTGGGAGGATTTGGGGCTAGCGTGTCGAAGCCCGGAGGAGGCGAACGGAAACGGCCTTTTATTTCCTTGCCCGTATCCTATATACCGATACCGGCTGCCGCGGGAGAACCCTCGGTTACTTTAAACCAGATAGGCATACGAATAATAGAAGCATCCATGAATGGTAAAGACAAACTTATTCGTACATGGAGTTTGCGCGATCTTGTCAAAGATGAACGTCGTTTTATCACCGGTATTAAAACAGGAGCTTCAGATATTCACAGAAAGATCGTGGATCTTATAAAATTTGACCGGCTTGGTCTTCATGTGGGCCAGATTGCGGATATTCTTGATATTGACAGGGATGAGGTCCAAAAAGCGGTTGATTTTCTTGTAGAACCTAAGGCATCAACACGAATTACCTGGCCCGGACTATACAGGGACGAAGAATCTGACAGGATAAATTTTCACCTTGACTGGCTTCAGGAACGGCTTCGTTATCCGTGGGCCTACGATGCGGGCTATCATGAATTGAGGCGTCTTGTATTTGGATGCCTGCACGCAGGATACAATACTACTGATTATGAATATGTGCGTTATAAATTTCCCGAGATAATTAAGCGATTCGACATACAGGCCGTTGAGCTTGTTGGCGATATAATAGCGGGCCTTAAGCACCATCTGCACCATAGAGGGCAGATAATAAGCGGCTTGAACTATACAGAGCAGGAAATTTTTGCCGCGGAGATTCTTGGTACAGTATTTTATGATGTATTTGTAGGCAGGTTCGAAAAAATTTTTAACGGGAGAAAATTGGCCGGACTTTCGCAAGAAGAAGTGCAAGAATTAATCAGTTCTTGCCTTGTCCTTTTTGTATATATTGCCGGGAATCACGATGCGTGGCAGATGGAAACCGGACATACTCCTTGTGTTGATTTTAAAGCCGCGCTTGTTTCTCTTCTTAATCATCATATAGGTAAATTTTTGAATGGACGTGGAATCTTTAGCCCCAAACTAGAGGAGATTATACTTAAGAAAATAGTTGAATTGCCGATAAGGGAAGGGGAAGTGCCCGACGATGAAGACGAAACCCTTGAAGTAAAAACTATATATGAATACCCCGGTGGATTGTGTAATGAGCTTTTTCACCCAAGCATGCCAAGAACAAAGACCACTTCCATAAGAGCGGAAGAAGTGCTGGATACTTCTGAATGCCAAATGGTTAGCGTGGCGAATTTCCATACCGCGATATGCGTGCAGAAATACGATCCTGAGTTGGGCCAGCGGGAAGCCGTTCAGGCCGGAGCTATGTGTATTTCTACCGACTTTGAGAGGGGTAAGCTGAAAGATTTGGACTTCGGTCCTGTATATTCAAGGGTTCTTCACAAGGAAGGCAGGATTTTCATGTCCGAACACGAGTTCTTCAGTGACGCAATCTTGAAAAGGCCGCGTTCTATACACATTAAGATCAATGACTTAAAAGATAGATTGGGACTACTCAGGAGTCCGTATGTGCAGGTTAGAAGATAGATGAAAAGTAAGAAAGCGAAAAAAGACGGGCCGCATCGAAAGCGGCTTAGAGGACCGCATCATATAATTCCGACATCTAGGCAACGGCGTAACATATATCCCGATGAGCGTTGGCTTCCCGAGAGCGAAAAACACACTTATTGGCACGAGCTTTTTTCTAATTTGACTCCCAGAGAAGTTGTTGCGATTATCACAAAATATATGAATGATAATGGGGATCTCAACGATGATTTTTTTTCTATTTCTTTTACGGTAGAGAATCCCTTGAAACGCGGCATTTCGGCAGGTGTAAAAACCCATAAACATAAGTCAAAAATACCAAAAAGAAAAGAAGCGTGGAGAATAGTTTTCGGAAATATGAGTGGCCTTGAAGCAATAGAATGGATAGAGCGCGAATTTATTCGCAAAGAATGGCTAAAAAATTAATTTCCAGGCCCCTAGATTACGCTCGGGGCTTTTTTATATGAAAAATTTTGTTATAATAGAAATTAAGAAATAATATCGCATTATATAGTCAAATGTAACATTGAGAGTCCTTCGATATTGCTTTCTCGCTCATTCTCAGTCCGACTGTAGTCGGACTTGCGAGGCTCGCCCTCCGACTGTAGTCGGAGGGCTCAAATCCGCTCGAAAGCAATATCGAAGGACTTCATGCAAGCGTTGCACTTCAAAGTATAATTCAATTCAATAATGTCTCGCGCAGTTATAATAAAATTTGGATTATTAGCTGTTATCGCAATAGACTTATTAGCGATAGTTTTTTTGGCCTATTTAATTTTTGGTTCTGGCAGGGCTAAAAATCCATCTAGTCAGGAACTTATAGAATTTAATATAGAAAAAGGCCAAGGAGCCCGCGCGATCGCGTCGAATCTAAAGGGAGAGGGGATAATATCTAATACTTTATTTTTTAATTACTATGTTTTGCAAGATAAATCAGCGAATTCTTTACAAGCAGGCAAATACGAACTTTCACCGTCTATGACCATCCGCCAGATCGCGGCTAAATTTAAAGAAGGAGATGTAGTGGCGGATCCGGGAATTAAAATTACAATCCCTGAAGGATATAAGACATCGGAAATAGAAGAACTGTTAATATCCAGCGGTTTTTTATTTAAAGAGAGTGAATTGCAGGAGGCGGTCGGAATATCCGCGCCATTGGCGCGAGAAATTTTCGGCTTAGGATTTCTTTCGGATCTACCTCCGCGCGCTACTATTGATGGTTTTCTATTCCCAGACACTTATTTTTTTGAACAAGATTCGCAACTAAACAGCATAGTGGGAAAGATGCTCTTGAATTTTAATGAGAAAATTCCGGATGCTACTCGCGTAAAAATCAAGGCGCGGGGCAAGAATCTATACGAAGTGGTTATTATGGCTTCGCTTTTAGAAAAAGAAGTCCGCACACTAGAAGATATGAAACTGGTTTCGGGGGTCCTGTGGAAGCGCATGGAAATCGGTATGCCTCTTCAGGTAGACGCAACACTTGCTTATATAACCGGTAATAAAACAGGCGAGATTACGAATGAGGATAAACTCATAGATTCTCCGTATAATACTTATAAATATCGCGGCCTTCCGCCAACACCCATTGCAAATCCGGGCCTAAACGCAATAACTGCGGCCATAGAGCCAGAAGTATCTAATTATCTTTATTATCTCTCCGCCCCTGGCGGCGAAACCGTATTTTCAGAAACCCTTGAGGAACATAATGAGAATAAAGCTAAGTATCTCAGATAAATAAAATAAAACAGCGATCCATTACGACGCCATTGACTTTTTGGCGTTTTTTAGTATTATAATTATACGTACTTTTACAAAATGTAAGAGACTGTCTAATAAGTTCTTTTCGTTACGAAATTTCTTAATTTCGAGCGAGGCAAGGACGGACGACGAAGGCGTATATGGCTAATATACGCCGAGGAGGACGGACGATGCCGTAGCCGAAATTAAGAAATTGCAGTAGAAAGGGGACTTATTAGACAGTCTCTAAGGGAAGACAGGGAGTTTAAGAGATGAAAAACGTAGAGTTCAAGCTAGTTCTTGGGCTTTGGGTGACTGTGTTTTCGCTAGGAGTTGGGAGCCTTATCGGTGGAGGCCTTTTCGGTTTAACCGGATACGCCGTGGGATATACGGGCCCGTCTTTTTTGTTCGTGATCGCGCTTTTAGCGCTTCTAAATTTTGTCACGGTTATGGTATACGCGGAGCTGGGTTCGTCTATTCCCGACGCGGGCGGAGGATATGCGTGGATTAAAATGGCGTTCGGGCATAGTTTTGGGCATATTGCGGGATGGGCATCTTGGGGAGCCCACATGGTTGCCTGCGCCGTGTACGCGTTGAATATCGGATATTATGCCGTAGCAATTCTTACTCAATATATTATTCCAGATTCTGTACTTTTGGGCGGAAACTATTATTGGATTATGGGCATCGCGGTCGCCTTTATTGTCATTTGGTGCGTCGTGAATGTTTTGGGCGCGAGTTTTAGCGGGAAATTCGGAATGTATCTTGTGTTTGGAGTCCTTGGGATTATTGGTTTGTATGTGGCGCTTGGAGTAGTAACAATATTCACGAACGTTCCAGCATCAAGAGAGAACTTAACTGAACTTTTTCCGAAAGGCGCGTGGGGCTTTATTACGGCCATGGGAATATTCTCTCTTGCGTTCCAGGGTTCCGAGATTGTGGCGCAGGGAGTAAAAGAGCTAAAAAATCCAAAGAAAGATTTAAAAAGGGCGCTTTTTTACTCTTACGGCATAATTGTCGCGATCTATATCGCGGTTGTTGCGGTTGCCATCCTCGGGACTCATTCGGACACGTTGAGTTGGAATGTCCTTTCCGAGGCGAAAGAAGGAGCTATCGCGCAAAGCGCCTCTTTCTTCGTGTTTGGCTCAACGCTTGTAGTGTTGGTTTTCGGCGCCGGTTTTATTGCTTCGCTTGCCGCGCTTAATTCTACGATTTTTTCCGCGAGTCATATGGCAAAGGCGCTTGGAGACGCAAAAAGCCTTCCTTATTCTTTCCGGATTTTACTGGAAAAGTACAATTCTCCGGTTTTTGCGATCATTGTTTCTGCTTGCTGTATGATTTTTTTGGTTATTGCTCTGCCGCTTGAAGGGGTCGCGGCTGTAGCAAATCTGCTATTCATCCTGCTGTTTATCTCGCTCAATGGCGCGCTTATCAAATTAAGGGTTGATCGTCCGGAAATAATACGGCCGTATAAAGTTCCCCTTTTCCCCTTTCTTAATCTCGGGGCAATCGTCGGGTACATCATTGTCGCGGTACCTCTTTTTTCCGTAAGCGCCTGGGGGGTTACGATTTTTGTCATCTGGTTTCTTATCGGGGTGCTTGTATGGTTTCTGTTCGCGAAGAAAAATATTGAGGAAGAGATTTATAGCGCGATTATATATGAAGAATATTACTCGTTTGGGACCCAAACTTACGCGAGAGTTTTTTGCCCTTTAACTAAAGAAACGAATTGGAAGGCGCTGCTGGCAATCACTCATGCGATCGCAAAAAGCCGCGACACTGCCATGTATTTCTGTTTATTGCAGGAATTACCAAAAGAAATTTCCTCATTTAAAGAATTCGGCGTCGCAGATGCCGAAAAAACGGCGATGATGGAGCGCGGGGCGGAATTTTGCGATAAGCTGGTTCGCGAGTATAAAACATTTCCTGAATCCGAAAGAGTAAGCCTTCGTTTTTCCTCGGCGACGGTATCCGAAATCCCGCCATCGTTTGAAGCGATGCAGCGATTTGGGTATGTGCAGATCATTCGAGGCCTTGTGGAGAGTATGGACGCGGATGTTCTGATCCTTCCGTTTGAGCAGATTGAGTTTTTGAAAAGGGGGTTTGGCTGGGCAATCCTAACCAGATTGTTGCGCCAGACTCGCTGCCATCTTATGGTTGCAAAAACAGGGACAGTATCGGGAGAGAGAAAGTCTCTTCGTAATTGTTTTGTTCCTTATATATCTAATCCTCATGGGGGGTTATTACTAGACACAGTTCATGCTCTTAAAGAATACATCGGATCTCCGTTTAATGTGCGATTTCTCCACATAAAGGAAGCCGCGCGCGCGGAAGAGAAGGCAAGAAAAGCTCAAGAAGAGCTTCGGGAACGCGGATTTTGTGGCGATGGCCTTCTCGATATCGTAGAAGCGCCGGAGGACAGATCCGCGTACATCAATGAAAGCGCAAAAAAACACAATCTTGTTGTACTTGCGGCGTCAAGAGATCATTGGTTCGAGGAGTTGAAATTCGGGAATATCGCGGAGAGCGCGTTACGGAATCTGGATGAATCAATGACGATTGTAGTGCATCGCCATCAAGAATCATGGCACCTGTTTGTTTCGCCGTTCGCGAAGTTGTATTCTCGTTTGTATCGCAAACAAAGCAATGCTTAGCTTCTCTTGCAAGAGAAGCTTTTTTGTTGTAGCATCATAGCAAAGTACTGGCATATTGTAGCTCTTTTACAACTGAAGCGAGGTGAAGCTATGGAGTATACAGCAAGACTGAATATAGATGATTTCAAGAACGTGAAAAGAAGATGGTCCAATAAGACGGTAATCAAGGACTTCTTAGCGCACCCCGGTGCTTTCTTCGCGATTTATTTAATGGTAATGGGTGGATTTCATATTCCGGGATTGTTCAGAAATGCCCTGAATTTCTGGCTAATTTTTGCCGCGTTTATTGGATTGTTCTTTGTTGGTTTGCATATACTGGGCACAGTATTCCCGGATCACTATATAAAGGGCAAGCCCTTGCGATATGAGGGGGTATTCACGGGAATACTTCTTTATTTTGGAGGGTTAACCGGCGCGTTTTTTGTTTTCGTGTCATCTCTTCCGGCATTTTCGCTTGGGATGTGGGCGTTGTTCTATGTTTCTTTTTGGATAAGTAGTTTGGGAATAACTATTGGTTATCATCGGTTGTCTACGCATAGAACTTTCAAATGCGGCAGAAATTTTATGAGGATGCTTTTGGGCGCAGGTTCAATAGCGTTGCAGAATGATTCCGATAAATGGGGCAGAAACCATCTTATTCATCACGAACGGACTGAAATAGAAGCGCAGGATCCTCACACTCCCCGAGAAAATTTTTTTCACGCGCATATAGGGTGGCTATGGTACGAGTATGTATACCCGCCATCTATTTGGGAGCTAAGGCAGTTTTCACGAGGACTGAAAGATGACCCGGCGGTGCAAGAACAGAAAAAGTATTATAATCCCGTTATGATTTTCGGGTTTGTTGCGCCTTTTTCGATTTTCTTTTTTGTTGGGTTACGGACCAGCGGCGAATTTAGTCTACTGAACGGCCTACTGGAAGGCGCAAAAGCATTTTTGCTGTGCGGTTTTTTGAGGTTTGTAATTTGGCATCACATAACGCTTTCCGTTAATTCATTTTCGCATAAATGGGGTCCGAAACCGTTTTGGGGCAGAAATACGGGCGATAGCACAGATCCGTGGTATCTTGCTATTTTTTCTTCGGGAGAGAACCTTCAGAATATTCATCATTTGATGGATTTTCTTGCTTGCTATTGGGTAGACAGATGGCACCCTGATTTTTCAGGGGCTATCCTTGTGGCTCTTGAGCGGCTGGGTCGGTTTAGGTGTCTTGCCTTGGCAGGCTTGCCATACGATCTTCAAACTCTCTCGGGCAACCCAAAGCGACTTAAATTTTTACTGGAACATACGAGAAACAGAAGGAGTGAAGATGAGTAATAGTGAGTACGCCCAGTTGCGGGAACTTGTGAGGCGGGATGGTTTGTTGGAGAAGAAGCCTCTATACTATGTGTATAAAAACTTTTTCAATCTGACTTTGCTTGCAGTATGCCTAACTGTGTTAATGGTTGTAAATATCTTTTGGATTCAGCTTCTAGACGCGATATTTTTGGCATTTATATTTGGCCAAGTGGCTTCCGTTGGGCATGACGCAGGGCATAATCAGATCTCGCGCTCAATGTTTGGAAACAAAGTAATGATTATAGCGTCTAGTTTTTTTATTGGCATAAGCAGAAGCTGGTGGGTTGAAGTGCACAATGAACATCACGCTAATCCTAATGATCTCGATAAGGACCCCAACACTCGTACTTCAATTCTTGCATTCTCTAAATCCCAAGCGGAAAAAAGTAGAGGCTTTCAACGATTCTTACTTCCCTACCAGTGTATTTATTTTATCCCGCTTTTTTCCCTAAATGGGCTGGGTATGAAGATTGCGAGTATCCAATTTTTGTTTAGAGAGAAAAAAGTAGGTCCTTGCATCGAACAATTATCCATAATGGCTTTACATTTCGCGTTGTATTTTGGTTTTATTTTCAGTGTAATGAATGTATCGCACGCGATAATGTTTATAGTTGCGAATCAGGTTTTATTCGGTTTATACACGGCGTCGATTTTTGCTCCAAATCACAAGGGCATGCTTATTGTAGATAACGAAATGAAATTAGATTTTCTGCGCTCGCAGGTACTTACCTCGCGTAATATAACACCAAGTTGGTTTATAAGTTTTTGGTACGGCGGACTAAATTTTCAGATAGAACACCATCTTTTTCCTTCTATGCCTCGCTACAATCTGGGAAAAGCTCGGTTGATAGTTAAGGATTTTTGCGAGCGTCATGGAGTCTCCTATTGCGAGACATCATTTGTAGAATCATGGAAGCAGATTTTTGGTTCTTTGCGCCAAGCGATTACTCCTCTAAGGAGTAATCGCGCTAGCTAAATACATAGCCCTCCGACTATAGTCGGAGGGCTTTTTACTTGACTTATTTTTGGCATAGATATAGTATATGCATAATAAGCCCCACTTCGCCCCTCGACAAGCTCGGGGCTACGCGGGGCAAGCCCCACTTCGCCCCTCGACAAGCTCGGGGCTACGCGGGGCAAGCCCCACTTCGCCCCTCGACAAGCTCGGGGCTACGCGGGGCAAGCCACAGACTACGGGCGTACAAGTAAGCCCCGTATACGGCGAGCGTGTTTTGTCTGCGGCTTTGTAGGCCGTTTTTTATTATTGAAAGCCCCTCGCTTCGCTCGGGGTGCTCAATTTTCTAACATCTCAGCTGCGCCCTTCGGGCTTGCTTCGCTGAGAAAATTGGCACATGGCAACATCTAAATCCAAAAAAGAAGAAATATTGAAAGACTTGGATCAGAAGTTTTCTGATTTTAAATCAGTTGTTTTTGTAAACTATTCTGGCGTGGGCGTGGGGGATTTGCAAAGTATACGCAAAGAACTACGGGAAGCAGGGATGGACCTTAAAGTCGCGAAAAAAACTCTGCTTGATTTGGTTTTAAAAAAGCATAATATTCCCGTAGATACACAATCTTTAGAGGGTCAGATTGCCGTAGCGTTTGGCTATAAAGACGAAGTAATGGCGGCTAAAATTATTTATAAATTTACAAAAAAGATAGAGAAGTTAAAAATCCTTGCGGGAATTCTCGATAAAGAATTTATTGGACAAGACATAGTCATGGCGCTCGCGCAAATTCCTTCTTATAAAGAGTTGCTGGCAAAAATGGTTGGAAGCATGCAAGCGCCTATAGCGGGATTTGTAAATGTTATGCAGGGAAATATAAGGGGATTGGTTCAAGTATTAAATGCGATAAGTAAAAAATAAGCACTGAACCGACACTGAATTTTACACTGAACCGACACTGAATTTTCCGTGTCTGTTCCGTGTGGTGTTCCGTGTCTGTTCTGTGACAATTATGTCAGAAGAAAAAAACGAAGAGAAAATAGAAATACCAGAAAAATTTAAGAGTCTTGTTGAACAAGTTGAAAAAATGTCCGTTCTTGATCTATCGGAACTTGTAAAAGTTCTCGAGAAAAAGTTCGGCGTATCTGCCGCGGCTCCGGTTGCCATGATGGCCGCTGGAGGCGCTGGGGGAGAGGTTGCCGCCGTGGAAGAAAAAACATCTTTTACGGTTGAGCTCAAGTCTGCGGGTTCTAATAAAATCGGCGCCATTAAGGCCGTTCGCGCAGTAACCGACCTCGGCCTTAAAGAAGCCAAGGATCTTGTTGAGGCGGCTCCGAAAGTTATAAAAGAAAACGTGCCGAAAGAAGAGGCGGAGGTTATGAAGAAAAAACTTGAAGAAGCGGGTGCTACAGTGGAACTGAAGTAACAAAAAAAGCGATCCGATTGCAATCGGATCGCTTTTTTGTTTGACTTATTTGTATAGAAAAGGATATATTATGTAGAATGTAGAATGTAGCATGCAGAATGTAGAATGGGTTTACTGGCTCTGCTCCTATACTATATACTATATACTATATACTAGATACTAGATACTACATCCGTGTCAGACCAAATTTTAGAACAACTTTTTGAATCTCCAAGCAAGGTTAAGCTGCTTAAACTGTTTTTACGCAACCAAAAATCAAAGTTTATCGCTTCTGACGCGTGTTCAAGAGCTCAAATAGACTCGCGCAGCGGGCATAACGCGCTTGAGCGCCTGCGAAAAGCGGGGGTGCTTAAGTGTTACGGAAAGACATATTTTATAAATCCGTCTTTTATATTTTTTGACGAACTAAGATCGCTTGTGCTTAAATCCTCGCCAGCTTCTAAATCGCGCATGTTAAAACGCATAAAAGGCTTGGGTCGGATAAAGCTGGTTGTTTTATCAGGAATTTTTATGCGCCCGGACCGCGAGCTTTCTCGTACGGATTTATTGGTCGTGGGAGATGATGTATCTCAAAAGCGCCTTGAGAATTTTTTAAAGGATCTCGAAGCAGAGGTTGGCTGTGAGATTCAATATAGCCTTCTAAGTTCAGATGAATTTAATTATCGCAGAAAAATGCTGGATAGATTTCTGCGCGATGTCCTGGAACGCCCAAATGAAATGTTGATAAATAAACTGAGGGTGTAGTATCATGATAATATGAAAAAGAAAGTTGAAGATAAAAAGAAAATTTACGTCCAGACTAATTACGGCTTACATCTTTGTATTTTAGAACCAGATGATAATCGGGGCTATATAGTTACGGTGCCAGGATTGACTGGGGTTGTAACTTGGGGTAAGAGTATTTCTCATGCGAAAGAAATGGCTCAAGAAGCCATAGAGCTTTGCGTTGAATGTCTTGTGGGAGATATGGCTAGGGTTAAAGATAAAGCAATGAGCGTATGAGCATTATCCCGGCTCTTACGCCTAAACAGATTTTAAGAGCCCTGCTTAAAGCAGGGTTTCAAATTATTCGTCAGAGAGGAAGCCATATAAGGCTAGAGCACCCCATATCGGGCAAGAGTACAACTGTTGCTTTGCATGTAAAAGATATGTCTAGAAAAATGACGTTGGTAATATTGAAGCAGGCGGGTGTGTCAGTTAAAGACTTTATTAAGTTTCTCAAAAAGTAATTCGGACGATTAGCTCCCTCCTTCGTTGAAACTACGGAGGGCAAGCATTGAGATTAACACGTTTCAGTCTAAATTCTTGCCCGCCGAAGCGTAGGCGTAGGCGGGGGCACTTAGCTCAGCGGTGGAGCGCTTCATTCACATTGAAGAGGTCGTTGGTTCAAATCCAACAGTGCCCACCAAGATACAACTCACTTCGCGGTGCGCGTACTAAATTAATAGGGGCCCCCGTTTGGGAAGCCCCTGTTTTTTGCCCTCGGCTCGGCTAGAATTCGGTTTCTGGCCGGATCTCGAATTGTAGCCGGAGAGGGAACTCTTCTTCAACCTCCTTCTTTTTCTGCTCGGCAAGCAGAAGAAGGGCTGCAAGGCCCTTGACCAGTTTGAACTGGTCACGATAGGCCTTGTTTCTCTTACTTATCTCGCCGAACTCGGCGAGAAGAGTGGTGGCCTTGCCCAGCTCTTTCTGGGCGACTTCGACAGCCGCGTCTGCGGCTACGTGCAGCCCCGGGACCCGATTGTCTGGGTTGTTGCCAACCCAGGCCCGGCCTTGGCGGACAACATGGCGGTTGCAAGACCGCCTGCTCCGGCCGTTTCCAGAGTATACCACCACCTGGGCCCTCCCCCGGGAGATATCCTGGTTCGCCGGCATTAGCCGGCATGGTACCGCCTTGACTACCATGACTTCCTCCATCCCCGCCTTGGGCGGGTTTACAGAAATTCCTCCTCATCGGGAGGTATGCCTGTATTATAGAATTTTTAAAGGTATTTGTCAATAGTTACAACTCTGCGT
>CAYVZN010000012.1:8789-14664 GCA_964456125.1 uncultured Candidatus Saccharibacteria bacterium | reverse complement strand
GCCCCATGACACCTTTGCGCTTTCAATACCGTCACGCAGGGATTTTCCTTATTTTAAGCCATTTTTACGGCTATTGACAAGTGCTCTGTTTTTTTATATTATTGGAACAGTTCTTAGTCGGGGTCAATTTCTTAGAAAGGAGAATGCGCACATGGCTTGGAAAAAAGTAAGTAAGGCCGAATTCGATTCTTTCATCGTGGCATTTCCACGAAGATTAGAAAGCGATGTTACTAGCATTTGTGAACCGCCAATGCGAACTTACAATGACTTTTCAGATGGCAAAGTGTGGCCTGAATCAATAGCAGCCAAAGAGATACTAAACGAAGCTTGGCCAAATTCAGGACCAAACGAATATTATATTCTCTCCAATTCATGCTCTCACTAACAAGTGAGGGCTTTTTTCTTCCCTCACGCCCCATGACACCTTTTATACTTCTTCCCCGATCCACATGGACACGGGTCGTTTCTGCCCAACTTCGCTCCGCCTTGCGGAGCTTCGCTGGGCAAGCCATTACTTTTTTTAGCATCTCCTATCCTGCCTCGCGACCCGCCTTCAACTCCTTGTGGCGCGTGTGCGTTCGGGGTTTCGCGCAATTCAACTTTAAATATAGTAAGCACTACCTGCGTCTGGAATTGATCAAGCAGGCGTTCAAACATTTCCCTGCCCTCGCGTTTATATTCCACCAGCGGATCTTTTTGGCCGTATGCGCGCAGGCGCACGCTATCACGCAAACTCTCCATGGCCTCCAAGTGATCCATCCAAAGAGTATCTAGTGTGCGGAGCAGTACAAATTTTTCAAGTTCGCGCATTTTTTCCGGGCCCGTTTTTTCAACTTTATCCTGATAAGCTTTTTTCGCGATATTAAATATCGCGCTGAATATTTCTTCGCGCAACGCATCAAGCTCTCCCCCGTTAGCAGCAATGCCGGAAAGTTGCTGATGAAAATCGCCAGGAACTTGCACTATGCCTTTTGCATTTTCATAAATTTCTTCTATATTCCATTCGCTGGGATGAGACGCCGCGGTATGAAAATCAATCATCTTTCGAAGCTCATCTTCTATCATATCCTGGACCCGTATTTGATCGGGCCGAGAATACTCCCCCAATATCCCCCTTCTCTTGCCATATATCACCTGCCTTTGCTTATTTAAAACTTCATCGTAATCTAAAACATGTTTTCTTGTATCAAAGTGATAGCCCTCTATTTTACCTTGGGCATTTTCTATGGCGCCTGAAATCATTCCGCTAGCGATGGGCTGATCTTCGGGAATTTTCAAAGTTTCCATGAGGCCCTTGATTCTATCACCGCCAAAAACTCGCATAACATCGTCTTCGAGAGATATAAAAAACCTGGAAGACCCTGGGTCGCCCTGCCTGCCCGCGCGGCCTCTAAGCTGATTATCTATACGGCGCGCTTCGTGCCGTTCGGTGCCAAGAACAATAAGGCCCCCCACCTCGCGAACTTCGTTCGCTTCGCGGGGCGAGCCCGGATTTCCGCCCAAAATTATGTCCACTCCTCGACCAGCCATATTAGTCGCAACCGTAACCGCGCCAAACTTTCCTGCTTGCGCGATTATCGCGCCTTCTTGCTCGTGGTTTTTAGCGTTTAAAACTTCATGCTTTATTCCCGCCTTTTGCAAAAACATAGAAACTACTTCGTTATTTTGAATACTCGTTGTGCCTATAAGCACCGGCTGGCCAGTTTCGTTTCTTTTTTTTACATCTTGCACTAAAGCTTGCAATTTTCCCCGACGGGTGCGAAAAATCAAATCTGATTCATCTTTCCTGATCATTGGTTTATTAGTAGGAATAGATATGACTTGAAGTTTATAAACTTTGTCCAGCTCTTCGGCCGAGGTCATTGCAGTACCTGTCATGCCGGCAAGCTTTTCGTACATTCTAAAATAATTTTGAAACGTAATAGAAGCAAGGGTTCTTGATTCTTTTTGAACCTGAACGCCTTCTTTCGCTTCAAGGGCCTGATGCAATCCCTCGGAGTATCTGCGGCCTGGCATGAGGCGCCCGGTAAATTCATCCACTATCACGACTTCGCCGTCTCTTACAACATAGTCTTTGTCTTTTTGAAACATAACTTTCGCGCGCAAGGCCTGCTCTAATTGATGCACGTAGCGAATGCCGCCGCCTTTGGTTTGATCGTAGATATTTTCTATGCCTAATATTTTTTCTAGCTTTGAAATCCCCTCCTCCGTAATGGATACCGTCTTCATTTTCTCATCTATATTATAGTCTGGACCTTCTTTGAGTTGGGGCACTATGCGGGAAAAAGTAACATACAGCGTTGTTGACTCCTGGTCCGGAGCGGAAATAATCAGCGGTGTTCGTGCTTCATCTATGAGTATTGAATCTACCTCGTCAATAATCGCGAAATAATGCGCGCGCTGCGACACCTGATCAACCGAATACGCCATATTATCCCGCAGATAATCAAATCCAAACTCATTATTCGTGCCATAAGTTATATCTGCCGCATACGCCTCTTTGCGCGTGCATGGACGCAGATAGCTCTCCTCTATTTTGAAACTGCCGAGAACATCTCTCTGCTCGTCGCGTGTTGAATTTTGGTCATTTGAATTTTGAATTTGTTTAGGATTTGGGATTTGGGATTTGGGATTTTCAGAAACATATCTCACATCGTATATAAATGCCTGATCATGAACTATGCAAGCAACGCTCAAGCCTAACATATCATATATCTGCCCCATCCAAACCGTGTCTCTTTTCGCCAAATAATCATTCACAGTAACAACGTGCACTCCTTTGCCGGCTAATGCGTTTTGATACACGGGCAAAGTAGCCGCAAGGGTTTTACCTTCTCCTGTTCTCATCTCCGCGATTTTACCTTGATGAAGCACTATGCCGCCCATCAATTGAACATCATAGTGTCTTTGGCCCAGGGTCCGCTTGGATGCTTCTCTTGCCAGAGCAAAGGCTTCAGGTAAAATCTCTTCAAGCTTCGCGCTACACAGGTCAGACCTGTGTGTACACACAGGTCTGACCTGTGTAGCGAGTTCTTTACTCTTCTCCCTTAATTGCTCATCCGAAAAATTCTTGAATTCTGACTCAAGTAAATTTATCTTATTCACGGCATCCTGAAGCTTCTTTACTTCCCTCTCATTGGGATCGCCAAAAATTTTAGAAAAAAGTAGCATAAATATTATTAATATGTATATAAAATAACACTGATAAACAAAAAAAGCGAGTTTCCTCGCTTTGCTAATCAATTAAATGCTCATCTTTCACGCGAGAGGCAAACGCGACTACGAAGACTATAATGCCAAGAATAAATATGCTTGTCCACAATGACCAATCAACCATCAGTCCAATTATCGGATAGCATATCGCTTGGAACCCGCTCCGGAACATGCTTACCGTGGATATAACAGTCGCTCGCTTGTCTGAATCTATGTGCTTATGCATGTAATTTTCAAGTATCACTCTTCTCGGAAGTCCTAAGCCCATAATAAGCACAATTAAAAATATAGCCGCGGGAGCCCAATGTGTAAAAGCGAGAATAATAAGCCCCAACGCTGGCACAAGAGCGCTTACAAATATATATCGCTTCTTAGAGCCCAGGACCCGTTCCATAAAATCGAGTCTGTTTAATGATATTATTTGAACTAGTAGTATTATAGCGTGCACTATGCCAAAATAGATGATCCCAACGCCGAGTTCCTTTAATACAACCTGATAAATCCATAACATCATAAATATCATTGTCCAAACAATTATCTGGTCAGTCGCAAGAATCTTTATAATCTTATGATTCCAGAAGTATCTGACCCCCACTGTTAAAATCTTATAGGGGCTGGTCTTATTAGCTAAGAAGTCAGCAGTTTTTTTGTATCCTCTTTTTGGCTCATTTAAAGTTAGAGACACAGCCAGCGCCAAGGTTGCCGGCAATATCATAAAGAATAACACCTCACGCAATCCAATAAAGTGAGCGATAACACTGCCAATGGGTGAACCCACTGCCATTCCGACCAGAAAAAAGCTTCTAAATCTGCCGAAAATCTTTTTGGAATCGCCCTCCCTATTGTCCCCTAAAAGCGTGTCATAAACCACCGCGCCATCCGCGCCGGAAATAAGCGCGCGGCTTAATGCCCATAAAAATTCTCCAATGAGAAAAAGCTCGAAACGCGGCGCAATTCCATAAACTATTATTCCAAGTATAAAGGCGACACAGCCAATTATAATGGATACCTTTCTGCCGAAATAATCCGCTACGGCTCCAGTAGGCACTTCCAGCGCGAACATCCAAAACACGAACCACGCTTGCAATAATGTAATGTCGCGAAAGCTAAGCCCGCCCCAGTCCGTAAAGAACGGCACCAACACTCCGCCAATAAAATACATACCGAAGAAAAACTGAAATAAGTACATCTTGCCGATATTGTCTTTCATCACACACCCCGTTTTTTGTTAAAGAACCAATTAGAATAACACTAACCTGTAGTTATGTCAAAAAATATGATCGGTTCAGTTAATAATTTAAAATCGGTCCGATTTTAGTCGGACCGATTATTTATCGCGATTTATGGCGTAAGAAGCCAATCCAGGAATAATACACAACACCTGGCTCCCGCGCCTGAAGGCTCCACCTGCGACATATACACCGGAATAATTTGCGCGCCCCTATCCCAAAGCTGGCGTATAAACCACTCATAGCCGCATCGGACAGCAGGCCCATGGGTTGCGGTACGAAAAGCCCCCCTAATACATTTCTGTTTTTTAAGTTTCGCAACCAGAAGCGCGTGCTTCTTCCACGCTCCCCTATCAAATGCCACAAGCTCGCGAAATCTCGGGTCGCTCTCCTCCAGGGGCCTTCCCCACGCACTCAAAAGCCGGGATTCTTCGCTTGCATTAAAAGGCACGTTGATGAGGAATGTGCTGTCTATGTAGACACTGTTCGCTACAAAACAATTCGCCAAATACGGCGAAAGTTCTATGAGATCAAGGGGCAAGTTTTCTATCTTTCTTCGCGAATCCTCGGAAAATGCCCCTGGATAATAAATAAAAAGTTCAAGCGGCCGAAATGTATTCAAGCAGGTGTCTCCGTGATAAAAGTAGGAGGTAAGCTCAAGATCTATCAGCTCTTCATACGAATAAAGCATATCCTGCACGTAATATTTAGCTTCGTAATCTGAACGCGGCCCATAAGTGAAAAAACATTTATTCTTGCCGCCCATCAGAGTATCACCCTGTCCTTCGTAGCAGATACGCTTAGGTTCTGTCGGGAGTCTTCGAAGCATGCCTTTCTTTGGATCAAATCCCAGGCGCTGAAACCATTCCCACGCATATTCTTCTTCCGGTTGGCGAAGCGGATTTCTAAAATTCGCAAGAAGAGCTTTTTCTCCGTGGGAAAAACCTATATTCGCGAGAAACATGCTACTCCACCCGTATTTCCATGGAGCCATGTGATAAACTGGTAAGCTCAACCTTTGAATCATGTTTCCAAAGTCGGTGTTCTCCTCCAACACAAGCTGTCTATCAATCTCAATCTTAGAATTCAAATCCATAAACTCGTTTTCTTTCGCGGCAAGGTCATAATAGACCGGAGAACCCAACAACGCACCCTTAGCACTCATGTAACTACCTCCTTTTTGCGATCATTTTTCCTTTGTACTTTTTAAGCTGCTGCTGTAATTCGTCTTTAACTTCATCTATTGCCTGGTGCAAATCCCACTCCGTGCTTTCGGCGCGTATGCCGTAAGATCCCGGCAGTTTTATCTGCGCTTCGGCTCTGAAAATGTCACCTGACCTATGATGCTTTGTCGTCCTCTCAACTTCAACCCAGCATTCTACCGGGCTAACATTTTTTACGAATCTATCAAGACCGCCTATCTTGTCGTTGAT
>CAYVZN010000012.1:6136-8689 GCA_964456125.1 uncultured Candidatus Saccharibacteria bacterium | reverse complement strand
GGTAACATCTTCGGCGCGTGCATTTTTATAATTTACAAAAAAATTAGGATGTTTATCGCTGATCATTGCTCCGCCAATGCGATGACGCTTAAGCCCGGCTTCGTCTATGAAACATGCCGCGGGAATTACTGGAAACGGGTCCTTCTTGATTTCTCTACTAAATCTAGGATACTTCTCATAAATACTGGGATCAACACTATTTACATCAATAGCTTTAAAAATACTTCCGCAGGATCCATATTCTAATGGATGCCTCGCCGCTCGGTATTCTATCGTATCTCTGGAAAATTTCTTTAAAACTTCTCGATCAGACGGCTCAAGTTTAATCTCGGCAGACAAAATAATATATTCGGAGTTTCGCTTGAAAATGCTATCACGATACGCGAACTGGCATTCGCTATTGTTAAATTCGTGTATCTTTAATTTGTCGTCCAAAAATCGCACAGAAATAATAATATCTTTTATCTCGCCGCCAAAAGCTCCTGCGTTTCCGCGAATCGCGCCCCCAAAAGTCCCGGGTATTCCCGAAGCCCACTCAAGGCCCTTTAGGCCATTATTTACTGTGTTTTGCACAAGTTCGGGTAAGCCAAGACCAGCGCCTGCCTCCAATGTTACGGGGTCAGACCCCGTAACACCTGATTCTTGATTCCTGATTCTTATAACAAGGCCATTGAATCCATTATCTGAAACTAAAATATTACTTCCTCCTCCCAAAATAAAAAATGGCACGCCTTGTTTCTGTGCCCACGACACCGCCCCTACGACATTCTCTTCGTTATCTGATTCAATAAAATACCTGGCGGGTCCGCCGATTTTATAAGTCGTATAAGGCGCGAGTATAATATTTTTCTGTATCTTCATAGCAATAAAATAGCATAAATTGAGCTAAACAAAAAGAGGCAGGTTAGAAAATGTTATACTCGTTATTTTATCAAAAATTTAAAACCCAAGCTACTTTGCCTGGGTTTTGTCGGTTGGACGGGAAGAAGAAAATATATCCCATATTCTTGTACCTGTGAAAATCGCAAGAATTGACCCCAAGAACACGATGAAATGCTCCGGCATAACAAGTTCTATTCCTTTCCAATAAAATAAAGCTTTTGTCTGGTATATAGTAAGCATCACGACCGACCATACAACAAGAGCCGCGAAGAACCATTCTCCTGGTTTTGGTTTCCCGTTATTTCCGCAAAGTTTTTTAAAAAACTTATTATGCCCAGCGTAAGCGCCTATAAATCCTATGCCAACAAGCATTATATCCACAGAAACATCATGAACATTCAGATGATTTCTAAAAAAAGCTAGCGTAAACCATGAAGCAAGGCCTAGGGCCCACAGAGCCGCGGCTCCAAAAAGAATCCAGTTGCTGGCATTATACGAGTTTCCGTTCATCTTAATCTCCTTCAGCTGATTATTTTTGAAAGTATAGAAACAGCATAATCAATATCTTTCTTTGTTGTACCTCGGCCAAGAGTAAAACGGATGCTCTGCTTTGCTTCTTCTTCGGTTCTGCCCAGCGCCATCAAAACTTCAGACGGAGTGACTGTTTTTATAGTGCAGGTTGATCCGGAGGACGCGGCAACGCCTTCTTGATCTAACGCGATTAAGAGATTATTTGCGGAAATACCCCGAAAAAGAAAATTTGCGTTATTTGCTACGCGGTTTTCGCGCGAGCCGTTGAGTTCTGAGTTTTTAACTTTGCTTAAAACTTCATCAATGAAATAATCTCGCAATTCTGTAATTCGCAACGTTTCTTTTTTACGCATAGCGCTTGCGATCTCGATTGCTTTTAAAAGACCAACGATATATGGTACATTTTCTGTCCCGGAACGCAAGCCCCCCTCCTGATGCCCACCCGTAATAATCGCTTCTATGGACGTGCCCCTTTTTATATACAATCCGCCAATGCCCTTTGGCCCATAAATCTTTTGGCCGGAAAAAGTAAGCATGTCAACGCCTAGATTTTCTATTTTGCAATCTATGTAATTAAGGGCCTGCGCGGCATCGGTGTGAAGTACTGGTATATTGTATGTTGTATATTGTATGTTTGATTTTGAATTGCGGACTACCCTGGATATTTCAAAAATTGGCTGAATAGTCCCGATTTCATTATTAACATGAATAATAGACACCAAAATCGTATTCGGCTTTAGAGCCCTCTTAACATCCTCCGGCTGTACAAAGCCATCCTTATTAACGGGAAGATAAGTCACTTCCGCGCCTTCTCTTTCAATATCCCTGCATGTCTCAAGCACGCTCTTGTGTTCTATAACCGAAGTTATTATGTGCGGGGTCCAACCCCGCACATACTCTAATACACCCCTAATAGCAAGGTTATTTGACTCTGTCGCGGAACCGGTGAAAATTATCTCGTTAAACCCACAGCCAAAAAACTCGGCGATTTTTTGCCGAGCTCTATCTATTGCTGACTGTGCTTCTTGGCCATACGCGTGCATCGCTCCGGCATTGCCATATTTCTCGGAGAAATATGGCATCATCGCCTTCAGAACTTCAGGATCAACGGGCGTAGAGGCCGCGTAATCTAAATAAACT
>CAYVZN010000012.1:2268-6036 GCA_964456125.1 uncultured Candidatus Saccharibacteria bacterium | reverse complement strand
CTTGGCCATATCGCAACCTCGCAAGTAGCAGAAATTACACACTTATTTATATGCCCGCCAATAACCTCCATAGACGGCCGGCTAAAGGTTCCGTGAATATGCGTAAAGGGCTTGCCGTCCTTTAGGGCTATATTCCCCACCACAGAAACTATTTCCAATCTTTCGTTAAATATCTTAGTTTCATATTCTTTGTTACTAATATTATAATAAGCAAGCTCTAATTCTTCACTAGATCCAAGCGCGTTAATCCATGCTGTCTTTATATTATTTTCAATGCAAAATTTTTCTAGTTTATCGCGCAATTCCTCGCCGGTATTCATCTTGACTATTTTCATACGTATATCATATCATAGTCAGAGTCCTTTGACAAATTCACAAAGTAATTCTCCCCCCCCTCACCCCCTCTCTTACTTTAAGAGAGGAGGAGGATTTACAGACGTCTTATCGCGCTCCCCCCCCTTAGGGTAAGGAAGGGGGTGAGGGGAGGAGAGTTATAGCAGATTTTGAAATTCACGTTGAAAGGAGTCTTGCCGTGCAAAAATTTCTAATTTGCGATATGGATAATACTCTCACAACTTTTCCATCTTACATTGCCATGCCGCGACTGGAAAAATATCTTGAGGAACTATTAGGCCCGCGCAAGGCCCGGAAAATATGTCGCTTTATGGATCAATTCAATGCTACTGTTTACAAAAAAGCAAAAGGTGTTCCGCTTTCCAAAGAAGATCGACTGTGGCTAGGGCTAACCGAAAAAAAATTTAAATTTCTCCTAAAAGACATGATAATCCTAGGAAATCCAAGCGAATTATTCTGGAGCCGGGAATTATGGCTACGGCTTGCTTCCGCGCGCGTAACTCCCAATATCGCCGTAAGTGCAACACAAAAATTCTGGCGAGTAATAGCAATCAAAGCGCGAGAATATGATGATTCTTATGGCTTTCTTCGCTGGCTTAGGCGAGACCATCCCGAATGGGAATTGGTTGTTGTCTCTTCGAGCGATTCGCATTTATATGTAAAAGATGGCAAGTTTGTATATGATCCCGAATACTCTGATCAGGGAAAGCGAAACAGGATCCCCGCGTCTCTTCTTGATATATCGGGGAATAATATTTTCGTTGGTGATCCCATAAGCAAGCCCCGCCCCGAATTCTGGGAACGAGTACTTACAAATATCTGCTATAATCAAGGAGAAGATATTGCCATAATGGTCGGCGACTCATACGCATCGGACATAATAGGCGTGTCTCGATATGGCATAACACCGGTTTTAATAGACAGAGACAACAAAACCAGGCCATCAGATGTACCTGAAGCAAAATACGTGATAAAAAATTTCTGCGAACTGCAAGAGGTGCTACGTGTACGGTAATGTCCCGCGATTGTTCTTAGAGCAACGAGAACGCCTTGAGCCAAAATTAATAGAACTCGGAGATACCTGGGATGATTGCCTGAAAGTTGTATATCACGCCACTACACTAAATGTTGATAACGCGCCTTCGGGCTCCGGCAAATCCGAATGGGGCAAGGAAATCATCGTATGGGGAGAAACTGATGCCGGATATCTAGGGACGCAAACCGTTGTTGATTTACTCGCAAAAAAAGACAATTTAACCCTTGTTATATCCGGAGGCGTATATGGAAAGAAAAATTTCACGAATGAGGTGGGCTCCCTTGAATTGTATGCTCGACTGTATAGCGAATTGGTAATGAAACAAGGGTATACTAGCGCAATATTTGCAAGAACAATCATAGAGTCTATGTCTCAACATACCGGCCATCAGCGCATTATTCTTGGGCCGCTTCTTTCTTCCCTTGCGCCCGAAAAAATCTGGGTAGTGATTCCGATAAATCATATAACTCGTTTTGTTATGACTGTTGGATTGTCCATGCATGAAAATGGCTCCCAGCCGAATATAATACCGTGGCCATATGGATCGTGGACCGATACTCACACACACAAAGCACCGATAGACAACCCCGATCGCAAGTTCAAACTGCAGGAGCTTTTTGCGCTTCCCCCAACACCAAGCCCTTATCATGAGGGCATATTTTACTGCGGAGAAATAGACAAGATTATCCAATACGCTAATCCAAGCGAACATCAGTGTCTGACTTTCCGCCAAGCGCGAGAGTGGCTAGGCATTTAACAATTATACAAATGCAACACGGCCGTGTTGCATTTGTATAACTCAAAATAACAAAAAATTTGCTTAAGACAAAAGCCCAGCGGATGCGGGGCTTTTATTTTATTTTTGATATTTCGTAATTTGAATACGCAGGATCTCCTGTTACCTCTTTTTCTATATCCAGAAACGGCGGCAACGCAACCAGGTCGTTTTCGCGCGTGAGTTCTATTTCAAGAATCCAAAGGCCCACGCGCGGATTTAAAAACTGATCTAATTCAAAGTACTGATTCTTGTAAAGAAAACAATGGCGATATTTTCCGATTGCGCGAGTGTCGGGATTTATAAACTGTTTCAAACGGACATATTCAGTGGGGTCTATTTGTTCTTCGGTTTCGCGGCGCGATACATCAAAACCTTTTTTCCATGTCTTTGCATAAATCGCCGAGGAATCAGCAGAAACTCTTTTTCTAATTCTTGGCCCGGGAACATCGATGGAATTAAGATATATCTGCTCTATAAATACTTGCGCGCTCTGGCGCAAATCCGCATTTCGAAGATTTGGCTTTCCCGCAAGTAAAAATCTTCTTTCTATTTCCACGGGCTCGGGCTCGCCCATAATTTTGAGCACGGCTTCAAAGAGCCGGTCTACCTTGCCATTCCAGCCGGTCGAATTGTCTATTATCCTCAAATGCGGCGTGCCGACCCAAGCTTGTTGAGTTCTCCTATCCACTTCCCTTGCCTGATCCGGCGTATTCTCCCAGCGCGCTTCGTTTTCGTTATTCGTTTTTGCTCTCTGCCAAACTTCTTCCGCTCCGTCTGCGGTCGTGACTAAATGAATCACACCGTCAAAGTTATCACGGACATCGCGCAAGGTCAGCCGATTTTCTTCGAGAATAGGCCGTAAGGCTTCTTCAGGAATATATGCTGCAAAGTCCATCGGCCCGCGATTAAGAATAATCACACATTTATCATTGGGAAACAAATCCGCAAGCTCTTCGAAACGCTTGATCTCGGACATTATTTCGAGCATAATATGTTTTTGAATTTCAAAGTGTTTTTCTGGATCTTTCCGCGCGATTTCGCCAATGTCGCGTATGCCGCCCTTAAAAAATTTCGTTGCTACCTCGTCTACTACAAACGGCCTTATGCCCATTGCCCACAGCCGCGGCACAATTTCTTTTAATCCTGTGTCCTTTCCCGAGCAAGGGCCGCCCGTTACAACTACTTTCTTTACTTGTCCTGCCATCAACTCACCTCATTTTTTCTTTTCTTCGATTTTTGAATCTGAAAGAACTTTTTTAATGCGTTTAATAAACTCCTTAAGATCAATGCTTTTGTGCATATAATCTTTAACCCACAACTCCTTCATCGCTTTTTCCGCTTCGGCTGAAATATCTTCATTAGTAAGGAAAATCACGGGAATGTGAGATGTTTTCGGCTCTTCTCTCAATCTGCGCGCTATAACATAGCCATCTGTATCCGGCATTCGTATGTCTAAAAGAATAAGATCCGGCTGCATTCTGCGCGCAATTTCGCGACCCTCGTTGCCGTCTTGTGAATACAAAACTTCAAAACCGGCGTTTGCGAGAACCCCGCCAAACAAACGCCTTATCATCGGATCATTGTCTATAATTAGAATGTG
>CAYVZN010000012.1:0-2168 GCA_964456125.1 uncultured Candidatus Saccharibacteria bacterium | reverse complement strand
TGCTATTTTCAGCGAAAAACTAAATGTTGAACCCTTGCCTTCTTCCGATTCAAACCAAATTTTTCCACCCATCTTCTCAATAAGCTGTTTCACAATAAACAATCCTAGGCCCGTGCCCGTGATATCACGAGTCTCTTTTGTCTGAACGCGGTAAAACTTTTCAAATAATTTCTTTTGCGCTTCTTTTGAAATGCCGAAACCGTTGTCTTTTACGTGGGTAATAACTTCTCCGCCACGCGCCTCCTGAAAAATTTTAACTTCGCCTTTCTCTGGTGTATATTTTATAGCATTACTGACTAAATTTACCAATGCCTCTTTGAATCTACCGCTATCGGCCAACGCGTTCGGGAGGCCTTCTTCTCCTCCAATATAACTTATAACTATAGATTTTTCATCGGCAAGCGGTTTTAATTCTCTTACCGTTTCTACGGCTGGCTCTTTAATATCTGTAGGAATAAGTTTTACCTCTATTCTTCCGGCTTCGGAACGGGCAACTTCAAGAAGATCCTCAACCAATTTTGCGAGCCGCTCGTTGGCTCTGTTTGTTTCGCCCAAATAATCTTTCATTTTATCATTCAACGGCCCCGTGTCTCCGCCCAAAACCATTGATAAGTATCCTTTTATCACAGTAACCGGAGCTCGCAAATCATGCGCGGCAATAAATACAAATTCTTCCTGTAGTTCCTTCAGTCTTTTGAGTCCTTTCGCCATTTTATTGAACGCGCTTCCTAGATCTTCAAGCTCATCCCCAGTGTCTATCTTTACTTCTTTTTCAAACTTACCTTTTTCTATTTCAGAAACGCCTTCTTCCAATTTCCGTATCGGCATCACAAGGCGCGCCACGAAAAGCGGAGCAAGCACAAGTACCGTAAGTATGCTAAACAAAACAAGCAATACTATCTGTTTGCGAATATCTTGTATCACGCTATCCGCGTCGCTTATCGGCCATTCGGCAAAAACTCCCCATTTGATTTTGGGTATCTGCTTCCCCGCGCCAACCACGGGCACCGATTCGAAAAAACTTAAATATCTGTCGCGTTCTCCAAGCGCGTCCAGCGTGCCTCCATCCAACACCTCGCGAACCCTGGAAACGCCCAAAAGATCCGTTCCCGGGTCAATATTTCCCACTCCCCGATGTGATATCAGAGATCCTTCTTTATCAATAAGAACAAGGTATCCGCTTGTTCCAAGCCGCGCTGATTTTATAGACCTTACAATCTGCGAAAGTTTTACTTCGGCCGAAAGAACCTGTATGATGTCGCCGTTTCCGTTTCGCACCGGCGCTGCCAGCGTTGTCCGCGGCCCTGAAATCGTATAGTACACATCGCCAATGAAATTTTTTCCGGCGGCCGGTTCGCTGAATTTGCGCAGACGCGAGAAGTTCGCAAAACGAATAGGATCAGTAATAAGTTCTAATTCCCCGGCTTTACGCGATATTCGCGATGTTTCATTGCCCGCTATGGTTGGCGTATCATTTACAATCAATCCGCCCACATCCATAAAACTCGCCTCCATGAATGCCGGATTCTCGCTCATTAATCCTCTCAGAATAAAATTCTGCGATTCAAGGGGAATAAAAGATTTTTGAGTAAAATCAACCCGAATTTCCAAAATTCCAAGCGTATCGGAAAAAAACTTTTCGATCTCCTCTATTTTCTGATCTATAAGCTGGATTTCCAACCGAGAAACATCCTCCCTGTGCGCTAGATCCAAAAGATATAAAGCCATTCCTCCCAAAATCAAAACCGGCGTCACCGACAATATGATAAAATAAAGCATAAAACGATCTCGCAGTTTGCTGCCCTTCAAAAATTTTATCAGGTATAATTTTATATCAATACTCATAATCCTAATTTTTTCACTTTCCTCTTGTCCAGATACGTTTCTTCTATGTCTTTGAATCTTCCGGCTCCCATAATATCCGATGAGGTTTGCAATTTACCTTCGTATTCGTCGGGAATTCCTATGGTATGATAAAATTCATGGGCAAAAAGAGTTGGTCCTCCAGACTCGCACTGACTTGGACTAGTAAGGCATAATCGATTGATCAGGAAAAAGCCGTCTGCCCTCTCCACATCTACTATAAATATGTTGCCCTCCGGTAGTCCAAGAGCCTTTGCGATGTCTCCGGCAAGTTCAAATCCGCTCTCGTATATTACGCCTCCGGT
>CAYVZN010000011.1:7269-16708 GCA_964456125.1 uncultured Candidatus Saccharibacteria bacterium | reverse complement strand
TATTGTTTTCCACAATTGACGCAAAAATGTAAAACGCGGTAAACTAACTGGTTACTGTTAATTTGATTACCCCTCGCCTCCGCTCGGGGTGCTCAATTTTATAGCTACTCGCTACGCTCGTAGACAAAATTGGCATATGGCTCTCGATGAATACCAACAAGCATATCGGCATTTGGGAAATAGTAAAAATGTTTTAATTATCGCAGGGCACAAAGACATTGAGGACACATATGCCTCGGCAATTGCCCTTAGAAAGGTTCTTAAAAAAAACGAAAAGAAAGTTTCGCTTTTCTCTTCATGCGAAATCCCCGAGCGTTTTTCCTTTCTGGAACAAGAAAAAAACTTTAAAAAAACTATTACTGGTTCGCGAGATATCGTTATATCAATAGATATTTCTCAAAAACCTATAAAGCAAATTAAATACAAGCGCGTAAACTCTCATCTCAATATTCATGTTACTCCAAAAAACGGCACGCCGCTGGAAGAACAGGACATTCACGTAAGCTTATCTAAATTCCACCACGACCTTATTGTAACTTTCGGCCTTGACGACCTTGAGTCATTAAAGGGCGAATTTGAAGCAAACGCGCAATTATTTTTTGAAACCCCTATAATTAATATTGATAAAAATTCCTCAAACGAACGTTATGGCCAAATAAATATAATAGAGTCCACAACCTCTTCTTGTTCTGAAATTACAACATCTCTTTTAAGGGGATGGCAGGAGGGACCCATAGAAAAAGAGGTTGCTACCTCCCTTCTTGCGGGTATCATTGTCACAACTCATAACTTCCAGAACTCGCGCACAAAACCAAGCACGCTATACGAAGCAGCTTATCTTATGTCTTGCGAAGCAGACCAGCAGGAAATTATTAAGCGTTTCTTTAAGACAAAATCTTTCGGTTTTTTGAAATTATGGGGCGCGGCTATGGCTAAACTAAAGTACGAGGAAGACGCGGGTCTCGCGTGGCTTAGCATATCCGATAATGACTTTACTGAATCCGGAATGACCCCTAAAGTAATTCCGGCAATTCTTGCCGAATTAAAAAACAATTTCTCTCAAGCTTCTTTTTTCATTATTTTTTGGGATGGTCCCAGTTCAAGCTTTGCAATCGCGCACACGCCCCACGCAGAGCGGCTTCTGTTACTAGCCAAGTCTCAAGGGGGCGAAATGCGCAATAATAATCTGGTGTTTGCCGTATCTCGGGGTGATCAGTCCTTTAAGGAAAACTTGATAAGAAGTATAATAAAATCATGGCAATAAATTTTGGAGAGAAAAAATCTCAAGAACATCACCTTGATTTAATCCGTGTAAAAGAAGAAGAAGAGGTCGCAAAGAAAACCGCGGACCTTTTTGGTCTTCTATACGTAGACCTTGCGTTTAAGCCAATACAGCGCGAAGCTGTTGAGATTATACCCGAACAGGAGGCAAGGAGGGCTAACCTTTCGGCTATCCAAAAGGGAGGGGACTCTATAAAAGTAGCTTTGCTTGACCCTGAAAATCAATACGCGAAAGAAATTTTAGAAAATTTACAAAAGAAATTCAAAGAAATTTCCGTGTTTGTCGTCTCGGCCCGCAGCCTTAAAAAGGCATGGTCAAACTATCCGACGGCCGAGGCAAAGGAAAAAATTTCCGGCCAAGTTGCTATATCCCCCAAAAGCCTTGAACAATTTAAGGCGAGCATTGCTTCGCTTAATGATCTCAAAAAAAATGTGGACATGATTTCAGTCCAAAAAAACGTCTCTTCTATAGTAGAACTGCTGCTTGCAAGCTCCTTGAGTCTCAAGGCGTCCGACATTCATGTGGAGCCTGAGGAAAAAAATATACATCTCCGCCTTCGCATAGACGGCCTCATGCACGATGTCGCTCAGTTTGACCTACGCATTTATAATCTCCTTCTCTCAAGGGTTAAACTGCTTTCTGGCATGAAATTAAATATCCATAATATAGCGCAAGGCGGAAGATTTGCCGTTACTTTTGAAAACTTTGAAATTCAAATCCGATCCTCTATATTACCCGGAGAATACGGAGAAAATATCGTCCTTCGCGTATTGAATCCCGAATCTTTGCTTTCGGTTAAGGAGCTTGGAATTCGAGACGATCTTTTGAAAATAATAGATGCTCAAACATCAAGACCCAACGGCATGATACTTGTAACCGGCCCCACCGGTTCGGGTAAAACCACAACGCTTTACGCGTTCCTAAAAAAGCTTGAAAAACCGGAGTCCAAAATAATAACCGTGGAAGATCCCATAGAATATCATCTTCCCGGTATATCACAAACCCAAGTCGCGCCCGACGTAGGTTATACTTTCTCAAGCGGCCTTAAGGCTATATTGCGCCAAGATCCCGATATAATTCTTGTAGGAGAAATACGGGACTTTGAAACCGCGGACACTGCCATTCAAGCATCTCTAACCGGGCATCTACTGCTGTCTACTCTTCACACAAACGACGCGGCCGGAGTTGTCCCCAGATTAGTTGACCTTGGAGTAAACGCCGCGGCCATAGGCCCCGCCTTAAATATGGCTATAGCCCAAAGACTAATACGCAGGGTGTGCGGCAAGTGCTCCGAGCAAAGAAAAGCTACTTTGGAAGAGACTACGCTGTTTAAAAACGTACTTGGAAGGGATCTTGAAAAAGATTTTAAAATCCCTGTTGCCAGAGGTTGCGGCGCTTGTAGCGACACTGGCTATAATTCGAGAATTGGAATTTTTGAAATTCTGGTATCCAATATTGAATTTGAAAAATTTATAGCATCCACCCCGTCTATCACAGAGATACGTGATTTCCTTAAAGAAACGGGCATGACTTCTTTAAGATATGACGGGTTTTTAAAAATATTACAGGGAATAACGACCCTAGAAGAAGTAAACAGGGTACTAGGAAGTTAAAAGCAGCAATAAGACTGTAGGCAAAACCTCTAGCTTGGGACCAAAGAATTTAGGATATACCCGAGGAGACGAAGAGCCGGAGCCCATTGATCCATATTACTAAGATATATCCCCCCTCCGATTAAAAAATCGAAGTGCCTACAGTCTTATCGCTGTTTTTAACTACTTATACTAGCAGAATTATCAAATTATGTCAATACCTAAAACCAACCCCTCTCAGGGACGCGAAGACCGCCTTATAGACGCAAATTTGCGCCCAAGAACCTGGGAGGAATACATAGGACAGGAGAAAATCAAAGAAAACCTCAAGATTTTTATAGATGCCGCGAAACAGAGGGGGAAAACCCTTGAGCATCTCTTGTTATATGGCCCTCCCGGGCTTGGTAAAACAAGTTTAAGCCATATTGTCGCGGCAGAAATGCGCTCTAATATGAAAGTAACGTCAGGTCCCGCGATTGAAAAAGTAGGAGACCTGGCGGCCATTCTAACCAATTTATCTCCGGGAGATATTCTTTTTATAGACGAGGCGCACCGCCTTAACAAGCAAATAGAGGAAGTGCTGTATCCCGCTATGGAAGACGGAGTTTTAGACATAATAATAGGCAAAGGCCCTTCGGCTCGCACAATCCAGCTAGAATTGCCCGCCTTCACTCTTATCGCCGCCACAACCCGAATTGGCCTTTTGTCCTCCCCTCTTCGCAGCCGCTTTGGCGTAACTTTCCGTCTGGGTTTTTACGGCGTTGAAGATATTAGACAAATCCTGCGCCGTTCAGCCGGAATTCTTGGCATAAAAGCCGAGGAAGAAGGCCTTGAGCTTATAGCCCGCTCAGCTAGGGCCACACCGCGAGTGGCGAATCGCCTGCTTAAACGCGCGCGCGATTTTTCAGAAATAAGAGGCGACGGGGTCATAACTAAATCTATCGCAAGGGACTCCCTTAAAATGCTGGAAGTAGACGAGCTTGGACTTGAGCCAACGGATCGCAAGATACTGGAAACGCTTATTGACAAGTTCAATGGCGGCCCGGCCGGCATCCAGTCGCTGTCCGCGACAACCTCGGAGGAGCAAGATACTATAGAAGAGATATACGAGCCATATTTATTGCAGTTGGGCTTTATTCAAAAAACTCCCCGCGGCCGCGTTGCCACAAAACTCGCCTACGAACACCTCGGACTTAATCCACCGGAAGAGCAAAGTTCGTTGTTCTAAAATCTCCTCATGTATAGACAATGTTGTTCTTTGTTTGTTAAAGTTGTAGGAAATGGCGAAACTACTTTTTCCAATAATATTATTATTTTTTGCGGGCGCGGCTCATGCCGCAAGCCCCGGAGATGTTGTAATTAACGAGATTGCGTGGATGGGATCGCCGGCCGAAGGAAACGAAACCGCTTCTCAAGCAGCAAATGACGAATGGCTGGAGCTGTTTAATACAGGCGCTAACGCAATAGACCTATCCGGATGGGTGCTGAAGTCAACCGACAACAATCCCACTATACAGCTGGGCGGGTCTGGCGAAATTTTGAGAATTGAAGCGGGCGCTTATTTTCTTTTATCCCGTGCTAATCAAACAGTAGTGGGAGTATCGGCAGACCTAGTATATCCATACGATACGACGAAAAGCTCTCTTGGTAATTCCGGAGAACACCTTCAACTTCTCGATGCGGGGAGGAATGTCATTGACGATATAAACGCCTTCGGCAACTGGTTTGCGGGTGACAACATCACAAAGCAAACTATGGAACGCAAACACCCCCAACTATCGGGGTCTGACCCCGATAGTTGGGGAACGAGCGTTAATCCTGGCGGAACACCGAAGTCACAAAATAGCGTATATCAGTCAACACAGCCAAAGCCTAACCCTGAGCCGGAGGTAGCTCCACCCCCTGCCTCGCCGGCGGGCGAGCCCGCTCCGGCGAGCGACCCAACCCCCGGCCCTGAACCCGTACAAACTTCAACATCCACACAAGATGCCGCCACCTCGACAGGCTCGGGGCAAACCAATTCCACTATATCTTACCCTGATAGCATTTTTATAAATGAACTAATGCCCTTCCCCCAAGGACCAGACGAACTTGAAGAATGGATTGAAATAACAAACGAAAGTGATTTAGAGCAAAATATCTCGCTTTGGGTAATAAAAGACACTGCCGGGGTTACTAATTCTTATATATTTCCGAATGGTTCCACCATATCGGCGCGCGGATTTTTAGTTTTTTCCAGGCCAACTTCTAAAATAACGCTTAACAACGACAATGACGGCTTAAATTTGATAAAACCCGACGGCCAAATTGCGCAAATCTTATATTATGATAAAGCACCCAAGGGAAGTTCTTTCGCGCGAACGCAAGATGCTTCGACGGGATCAGAACGAAGTAACTGGCAATGGTCTAGCGTACCTACTCCCGGAAGCGCTAATATCGTGCCTGCCTTGCCGCAAGGTGGGCCTGTCTCGCCAATAGACGGGCAAGCCCCTACCCCCCCCATCGAACCAGTAAGCCCTAAACCCAAGCCAAGCGAGCCTGCTTCGACAAAACTTACGCAAAGCGAGCCCACCATAGATGATCTAAAAGAAGTTGTGCAGAAATACAAAGAAATAGAAAAAGACGAAGATGGAACGCTTATTTTCACGGAAAAAAATGAAGACGCCGAACGCGCAAAGCAAATAGCATCTATACTGGATGCCGGTCCTCAAAATAAAAATAAGCTTGTTATTTTTGGAGCAATTTTTCTTGCCTTGTTCTCCGGAGTGTTCATATTCCTTTTAAGAAAGCGGATTAAAGGCCCCCTACGCTAAAGCTACGGCGGGCCGAAGGAGGGCTAAATGAACCTTGAAAAAATTGCCTGGGTACAAGAAGGACCAACAACTACCTTAGTTATCGTGAATCCTAAGGTAAATGCGATTTCAAATCGGGTAATAAAAGAGCTTATTTGGGCGCTTGGCGAAATAAAGAACGAAGAACAAATAAAAAACGTTGTAATCACAGGAGAGGGCAACAGCTTCTTTTCCGCAGGCGCGGATATAAATGAAATTGCGAAGTTTGTGCTTGCTGACAAAAAATCCAGAAAGGCTCGGGAGAAAATGGCATTTGGCTTTGCGCGCGAGGGGCAAAAATTAGTGTTGCAAATCAAAAATTTTTCAAAACCAGTAATGGCTCTTATAAACGGCGCTTGCCTAGGCGGCGGCCTGGAACTTGCGCTAGCTTGTCACAAAAGAATCGCTATGCCAAGCGCTCTCTTGGGGTTTCCGGAGATAACCTTAGGAATATTTCCCGCGTGGGGAGGAACATATTTTCTTCCCCGCCTCGTGGGCATTAGTCACGCAACAGCTATGATTAAGGATGGAGCTCTGTTTTCGTCTCAAAAAGCCCTTGATATTAGCTTGATAGACGAGGTTCTGGCGGGCTTGCCGAGGGCACGCGAAGCCAAAACCCCCACAACTAAAATTAGTTCCCGCCCGCCAGCGCCGCTTATCTCATCTACAATACCCTCGTTTCTGGAATTTCAGTACGAAGGTTACAGAGACGATATTGAAGGGGCAGAACACGCGCTTGAAGAAGCGGCTTATTATTTCTCATCTGTTTGTGTAATGGCCGAAGCAAAAGAAGGCATACGCGCGTTTCTTGAAAAAAAGACCCGCAAAATTTAACCCCTCCGATTGAAATCGGAGGGATTTTTATATATATAATTATCTGTTCCATTCTATGAAAGCCCGAGAAATTCTTTTGTTATTCTCGGTACTTCTTTTTGGAAGTATTTTTTTATTTCAGGCCATGTTACGTTGAAAAAGAGTTCTGGCATAGGATCTTGTTCGGCATCGTTAAAATACATCAGACTTTTCAATATATGGTGATAGTCGTGCGCAACAGTAGGATATTGTTCGGGGAGACGATGCAGGATATCAGGAAGCGGTTCTCTATTTTTTACATACCAATATAAATCTACGAAATCACGCTTTTTCCCGCGTTGGCTTACCGCAATTATTTTCATAACGGCGATGTCTTGCGGTTTAAGAATACGAACCGCGCCATAGAAATCCGATTTAGCTTTTGAAACAAAAAACGGATAAGCTATAAAGCTTACCTTGGCATTATGCAGTCGGCCATATATTGTACCCTTGCGGACGACGTCAGCGACCCAATAATCTTTGGGGAAGTGCCCAAGGAAAAATTCGAGATCAAATTCCTTTTCAGGACTAAAAAAATCCAGATCGACTGAACTGCGATGCCCTTCATGTAAAGCAAGGGCTGTTCCTCCCGCAAGATACCATTTTGAATCTTTGAGCCAACTTTGTCCGGAAAGAAATTTAAGGGCTTTTTGCGTTGCGCGCGGCAATATATCATCGTGCCAGTTTATTTCGTTTTTTACTGCGTCAGAGCTTGCCATAATGGTTTCGTTAAGGGACGAACTACACGTGATTTAGAAAGCACATCTGATATAAGAGAGTGAGGATAAGTATTCCACATCCACCGCACCTCTTCGTCTGTCCCAAACTCCAAAATCCGCTCGATAATATAGCGAGCGTGTTTTTCGGGGTCAACCGTCTTTGGGTCAACGTCCCAGAATAGAGATGGCCTACGAGGCATATCGCCAAATTTTTTTCTCTTTACACTGGATTCCTTCTTCATAATAATTCCATTATACCACAATTCTGCCATTCAAGAAATTTCGCGTATTGCATTAAACCAATCAAGGTCTGACATATTTCATCATATTGCTTTTTCCCAAAAATAAGCTATTATCACAATATGTCTGGACACAGCAAGTGGAAAACAACAAAACATCATAAGGCGGCAATTGACGCTAAGCGCGGCAAGCTTTTTAGCAAGCTTGGGAAAACTATATCAATAGCTGCGCGAGACAAAGGCGGAGATCCCTCGATGAACCCGCGGCTTCGCATAGCGATAGAATCCGCGCAAGCGGCCAATATGCCCAAGGAGAACATAGAAAGAGCCATTAAAAAAGGCACTGGGGAACTTGAGGGCGTAACACTTGAAGAAATAACCCTTGAGATTTACGGTCCCGAAGGCATAGCAATCTTGGTTGAGGCAATAACCGACAATAAAAACAGAACCTTATCTGAAATTAAAAAAATTCTCTCCACTCACAACGCTAAGCTGGTCCCGGAAGGAAGCGCTAAGTGGGCGTTTACTAAATCAGGAAACGAATGGGTAGCAACAACCCCCATGGATGTATCTGACGAAGTAAGAAAAAAGATAGACATCCTCTTTGAGCTGCTTGACGATCATGACGACGTGCAAGAAATATACTCTAATCTAGCTTCTTAGCTTCTTAGCTTCTTAGCTTCTTAGGGTTACCTAAGTTGAAGCTAGGAAGCTAGTGGCCTAGGAAGCTAGGAAGCTAGTGATAATACTAGGCCTTGATCCCGGAACAGCAACAACCGGCTATGGCGTAATTAAAAAAGAAACCAACGGTCTCTCCTGTGTATCTTTTGGATGTATAAAGACATCAGCGGGGCTTGAGCCCGCAAAACGATTTACTATAATACGCAAAGAGCTTATCTCTATAATTAAAAAATATAATCCGGATTACTCTGCCATTGAAAAATTATTCTTTACTAAAAACGTAAAAACTGCTATATCTGTTTCGCACGCCAGGGGCGTGATCCTCGAAACTCTCAATGAACACGTTCTACCTATATATGAATACACGCCACTTCAAGTGAAGCAAGCCGTGACTAGCTACGGCAGGGCCGACAAAACCCAGATTCAAAAAATGGTACGCGTACTTCTTAGTCTCAAGGAAATCCCGGAGCCAGATGACGCGGCGGACGCCTTGGCTGTCGCAATATGCTGCGCTCATAGTATAGGCGTATATACGCCGAATTAGCCTCCTAGCTTTCTAGGCTCTACGCGTTAGTATTACTAAAGCCTAAGAAGCTAAAAAGCTAAGAAGCTAGAAGATGACTAATCTTTTAATACAAAACGGAATTCCGGAACACGCCGTAGTTTTATTGTTTATGTTGCCAATAGCCATAACCATCGTGGTTATTGGCAGGCAAATCATAGGAGTCAAGGGCTTCGGCATCGCCACCCCCGTCCTTGTCGGATACGCGTATCTCGCAACCGGGCTTCAGGCAGGAATCATAATATTTTTCGCGATTTTTATTATTGGATTTATAATTAAATCGCTTCTAAAAACTGTCCGCCTTCTTTACCTGCCCAAAATGGCCCTTATTTTAATAGGAATAGTAATCGGTACTGTAATTCTACTTACGTTCATACCATACCGCAGCGAAATTCAATTCCCTGAAGCTATTTTTTCTTTTTTAATACTTATAATTTCGGCAGAGCAGTTCGCTTCATTCCTTATTGAACATGGACCTCGAAAAACTCTAGGCATAACCCTTGAAACGCTCGCAATGGCCACTGTGATATTCCTTTTGATAACATGGGGGTGGATGCAAAGTATTGTTCTTTCTTATCCGATTTTTATTCTTATCGCGATAATACTGCTGAATCTCTTCCTTGGCAAATGGACAGGATTGCGTATATCGGAGTATATACGGTTTAAGGATGTAATATTCAA
>CAYVZN010000011.1:5402-7169 GCA_964456125.1 uncultured Candidatus Saccharibacteria bacterium | reverse complement strand
GGTATCAACGCTCGCAATTTGCTCTACATTAAGCCCTCCCTAACAAAGAGCGCTCTTCGCATCTTAGACAACAAGCTTCTCACAAAAAAAGTGCTCGCGAAAAACGGCCTGCCCGTTCCAAAAACATTCGCTTCTATCTCGTCCCCTAAAGAGCTCCGAGAGTTTCAGTGGGAAGATCTTCCGTCTTCTTTCGCCCTAAAACCAAACAGGGGCCTTGGCGGACAGGGTATTATTGTGGTGTTTGCTAAAAAAAAATATGCGCCAGATAATATCCGCGATGCTGGAATTCTCCACTTTATGCGCTCTTTCGGAAAACAACGCGGTAATCTTGCCTGGATAAAATCCGAGCGAAGCATAATTATTCTTTCGGATATACAAAACCATATCTTAAATATAATAGATGGCACTTTTTCACTTGGAAATTCTCCTGACATTGCTTTTTTTGAAGAGAGAATCAAAATACTCAAGCTATTCAAACAATATAGCGCAAGGGGTATTCCCGACATTCGAGTAATTGTCTATAACTCAATACCTATTATGGCCGAGCTTCGCATTCCAACAGAGGAGTCGGAAGGCAAAGCGAATCTTCACCTTGGCGCGATAGGAGCTGGCATTGATATGGGAAGTGGTGTCACAACATACGGCGTGCACCATGACCGCCAAATAAGTTACATACCCGGGACCAGATTAAGCCCGAGTGGGATTAAAATACCGGACTGGAATAACATATTGGAGCTTGCTATACGCGCTCAAAAAGCTGTCGGCTGCAATTTTGTCGGCGCGGACATTAGTATAGACGGCGATCGCGGGCCTATTCTTTTAGAATTAAATGCCCGCCCGGGACTAGCTATTCAAATCGCAAATATGGCCCCAATAAAAGAACGGCTTCAGCGTGTTCGCGGACTCAGTGTCAATGACGCAAAAAAGGGCGTAAAGATAGCGAGAGACCTTTTTGGCGGAAGCCTCGAGGAAGAACTTGAAGAACTCTCCGGAAAAAAAATAATTGGCTCCAGGGAAGAGATAGTCATACACGGCACAAATAAAGAAAGATACACTACTTTTGCAAAAATAGATACTGGCGCGTACCGTACAACTATCGCAAAATCAATCGCGGACAAACTTCAGGTCACTAATATTCTTAAATACAAAAAGGTAAGGGGCGCTCTTGGAAAAGAAGAGCGGCCAATAGTGGACCTTGTTTTTGAATTAGACAAAGAAAAAATCCGCACGGAGGCGTTTATCGCGTCGCGTGAAGAAATGAAGCATGACGTAATTATCGGCCGACGGGACCTTAAAAAATTCCTCGTAGATCCAGCGAAAAATGTATTGCTAAAACGAGAATAACCTGCTAGAATAAATACGTGCAACAAACAGCAACAATACAGCGAACAAAAATCGGCAAAGAGTCTGTCGTGGTGTTGCCAATAAAAGAATGGGAAGAAATAGAAGCTTCTCTTGAAGATTTGGCGATGTACGCTTCAGAAAAACTAAGAAAAGACATCAAAAAATCCCGCCTCGAAGTACGGGGGGATGAATTTTTCAGTATGGAAGAAGTTGAAAAAATGTTTTAATGAAAATACTTTTTTCCAAATCTGCTGTCAGAAATCTCAAAAAAATAGATCCAAACAATAGGCGGAGAATACTCAATAAGCTCCGTTTTTATGTTTCTCAGAAAAACATAAGACGCTTCGCAGATAAGCTTAGCGATCCGAGTGTCGGGCAGTGGCGATTCCGAATTGGTGATTACCGTGCAATTTGTGACATGTC
>CAYVZN010000011.1:2547-5302 GCA_964456125.1 uncultured Candidatus Saccharibacteria bacterium | reverse complement strand
AGTTACATTATGATTCGCGATCTTATCTCCCTTAAAGAATTCTTTAAAAACTGCGTAAAAACCCCCATTTTCGGCGTGGGCGTATATGCCTTTGATCGCGTTGGCCTTGAGGATATAGTTCTTAATTACCGGCTTCTTTCGCTTCGTTATTCTCTGGACACGAAAATAATAGAAAAAACTATTGACGTTTTTTCGCTCGAGAAAGGAATGGGCACAAAACACATTAACATGCCCAGAAACTCAACCACTGTCCTTACGCATCCGAGGACCAAGGAGTATCTTTCGAAATTTGAAACCCCGGCGCTTATCGTGTATAAGTCCTCATCAAAAGTAGAGCGCGTATGCCGGGAAAATAACTGGACACTTGTCGCGACGCCAGTGAAGTTTGGCAAGGCTCTATTTGAAGACAAAATTAAATTTAGAAAAATTCTTGAAAAAATTAGCGCCCAACCACCTCCGGGGGAAGTAATTCTGGCAAGAAATCTCGATTTTTACACGTTAGAAAATAAATACGGGCTGCCATTCGTATTACAGCATCCGCGCAGGGGCGGAGGCAAAGGAACCTTTTTTATAAAATCACAAGAAGATTGGCGTAACGCGATAAAAAAATTGAGTGTTCACGAAAAAGAAGGAGAAGAAATAGCAGAAGATATATCTCGCCTTGAGGTTATCGTGGCTAAATATATAAAAGGTCCCTCTCCTAGCATCACGGGCTGCGTTACGCGCCACGGAATCCTCTCAACGCGCCCGCAGTATCAGCTTATAGATATTCCCCAATTATACAACCCGCAAAAGGGCTCCGGCCTTTTCTGCGGCCACGACTGGTCTTCGTCTGGTTTTCCGGAACATGCCCTTAATCAGGCCTACAACTTCGTAGAAAAAATTGGAAACTGTTTTAAACTGTTAGGTTACCGGGGAATTTTTGGCATAGATTTTGTATTAGACGAAAATACCCAAGAGCTTTATATAACAGAATGCAACCCTAGGCTGTTGGGCTCATTCCCCACCCTTACTATGGCCCAGCTCGCGAACAATGAACCGCCAATTATTGCTTTTCACTTGCTTGAACACCTAAATATGGACTATGAAATGGATGTAAAAAGTATAAATAATTTAATGCGCCAGCCGAAACGCGGCGCGCAGATGTTCCTGCATAATCTAACCGGTTCATGGGCCAGGAGCAGTAAGACGGTTAAAGCAGGGGTATACAAGCTACGCAAGCGCAAATTTTCAATTTTCACTTTTCAGTTTTCAAACAAATATGACTTAATTTTTTTAAGGCGCGGCTATCTGCTAAAACACATAAAACATAGGGGTGAATTCCTGCTAACAAATGGTGTTCTGCAGGAAAAATCATTTTATAGTCCCAACAGGCGTCTTTGCCGAATCATCACAAAACGCCGCGTATTGCGCAAAGACAAAAAAACGCTCACGCCTTGGGCAAGACGCGTTGCGGAAACCGTCCATGAATCCTTTGGCCTAAAAAAGATTCATTTCGTAAAACTTATAAAATTATTTAATCCCGACTATTTGGCGAAGGGGTGATTTTAGCGAATCTCCTCTTCCCCACTTGCACCAGCATACCGTCTTTAACTATGATTTCTTCCTTTTGATCTGTTTTTGTTTTGTTATTTATTTTCACCCCGCTCTGCTCTACTAATCTGCGGGCTTCTGATTTTGACGGCGCCAAGCCCACCTCAACCAATAAATCTATAATGTTTATTTTTTCTTTTTTTATATTAAATACAGGAATATCCGAAGGCGCTTCGTGTTTTGTAAAGACTTTATTGAATTCCCTTTCGGCGTCTTCGGACATCTTGCGGCCATGATACATAGCTACTATCTCGCGAGCTAAACGCGCTTTTGCGTCTCGGAGCGGTGTTTTCATAATTTTTTCTACTTCGGCCATAAGAACTTCCGTGCACAATTCAAAGCAATCACTAATAACCTCGTCAGGCAAGGCCATCACCTTGCCGTACATTTCGTTTGGGGCGTCGTTCAGGGCGATATAACCCCCCTCGCTTTTACTCATTAATTTGTTCCCGGTTTTGGGATTTATAAGAAGCTTTGTTGTTATCACAAATTTATTTTTATTGAGATACGCCCTTGCTAAGTCTCTACCGATAAGCATATTAAACATCTGGTCGTTCCCTCCAACCTCTACGTCTGCTTTAAGAGCTACGGAGTCGTATCCCTGCATAAGCGGATAGAGAAACTCATTAAGGCCGATGGGGCTTTCGTTTTTTATTCTTCGCTGGAACATTTCTCGCGTAATCATTTGCTGTACTGTAAAATGAGATGCTATGTCTATGATACTTTCCAACGTCAGTCCCTGGAGCCATTTGCTGTTATATTCTATACGCACCGGATTTTCCCTTGATTTAAAGTCTAAAATTTTGGCCGCTTGATCTTTGTATGTCTTGCAGTTTTCTAAAATTTGCTTTCGCGTTAAAAGCGCGCGTTCGCCTGTCCGCCCCGTGGGATCCCCTATACTGGCCGTGAAATCACCTATAAGGAGAATAATCTTATGGCCTAACTCCTGAAGCTTTCTTAAAAATATATAGTTAGTCGAGTGGCCCAAGTGAAGACTCGGAGCTGTTGGATCCACGCCATGATATACCGTAAGCTGCTTTCCCTCAAAAAGAGCTTTTTCTAAAGCCTTTTTTGACGGTATTACTTCTTTTATTCCTCTTGTAAGTAGATTGACTTGGTCATTTTTTGCTGACATACTACAATACTACTATATGAATCGTAA
>CAYVZN010000011.1:0-2447 GCA_964456125.1 uncultured Candidatus Saccharibacteria bacterium | reverse complement strand
GATTGACTTGGTCATTTTTTGCTGACATACTACAATACTACTATATGAATCGTAAAAAATCAAAATTACGGCTGATAAAAGCCATATTTAAACTAAGCATAGTTTTGGTTGTTTTTTTTATTGTTGGTATTTTGGGAATTTTTGCATATTACGCCAAAGACCTGCCCAGCCCCTCTAGTATAAAAGAAATTAGAATATATGAGTCAACAAAGATATACGATAGAACCGGCAATTTTCTTCTATATGATATACATGGCGAACAAAAACGCACAATAATCCCCTTTGAAGATATTCCCGAATATGTAAAGGCGGCTACTATAGTAGCCGAAGATGATAACTTCTATAATCATTCCGGCGTTGATTTGGCCGGCGTTGCAAGGGCTCTAGTTAAAAACCTCAAGGGAAAGACAGTGCTCCAGGGAGGATCTACTATAACCCAGCAGTTAATTAAAAACGTGTATCTCACCCCGGAGCGAAACTATTCGCGAAAAATTAAAGAATTAATTCTATCTTTGGAACTAGAATTAAAATACAGCAAGGATGAAATTCTTGATTTTTACCTAAACATAGTTCCTTACGGTTCAAACGCGTATGGCGTTGAAGCCGCAAGTCAAACCTTTTTTAATAAACACGCAAAGAGTCTCACCCTCGCAGAGTCCGCCCTGCTTGCCGCCCTGCCTAAAGCCCCCACCTACTACTCTCCTTTCGGCAACAATCCTGAACAGCTTACAGCCCGACAAAAATACATACTCGAAAGGATGTATAGTATAGGGTACATAACCCAATCGCATCTTAACGAGGCGCTCGCGGAAAATCTTTCCTACTCGCAAGAGCTTAGCAATATCAAGGCCCCTCATTTTGTTATGTATGTGCGAGAGCAATTAGAAAAAATTTATGGGCAAGACTATCTTAAAAGCTCCGGGTTTAGCGTTATAACATCTCTAGACTGGGAGCTTCAGCAAGAAGCAGAAAAAATTGTTAAATATTGGGGAGATAAAAACGAGGGCCGCTTTAACGCTAAAAACGCCGCGCTTGTCGCGATAGATCCAAAAACTGGTCAGATACTAGCAATGGTAGGCTCCCGTGATTACTTCGACACAGAAAACGATGGCAACGTAAACGTAACAACGCGCTTACGCCAGCCCGGATCTTCATTTAAGCCCTTTGCCTACGCAAAGGCGTTTGAAAAGGGCTACACCCCCGATACTATAATATTTGACGTTGAGACGAATTTTGGGGTGCAGGGAGCAGAAGAATATATTCCCCAAAACTATACCGGGGAATTTCGCGGCCCAATGACTTTTAAAGAGGCGTTGGCTCAATCAATTAATGTCGCATCTGTTAAGGTGCTATATTTAGCCGGCCTGTCTGACACGATAAACCTTGCCCGATCTATGGGTATAACAAGTTTAAATAATGACCCATCTCACTATGGCCTATCTTTAGTACTTGGAGGAGGAGAGGTTACACCTTTAGAAGAAACTTCCGCGTATGGAGTGTTTTCGCAAGACGGTATTTATAATAAACCAATCGCGATACTTTATATTAAATCCAATAACGGCGGCGTGCTGGATGAATTTAAAGAAAACCCTAAAAAAGTAATGGATCCGCAAATTGCCCGCCTTGTAACGTCTATTCTTTCTGATGACTCTTTAAGGGCTCCGATATTTGGCTCAAGGGGCAAGCTTTACCTTGAAGGAATCCCTTCCGCCGTAAAGACCGGCACCACCCAAGGATACAGAGACGCATGGACTGTTGGCTATACCCCAAATATAACCGTTGGAGTGTGGGTGGGAAATAATGACAATTCAGAAATGCGCGATGCCGATGGAGTTAAGGCCGCCGCTCCGATATGGCATGATTTTATGATAAAAGCGCACGAAATCAAGAATTGGGATAAAACAGAATTCATCGCGCCCGAACAAATTATCACCAAAAAATCAATTCTTAATAATAATTTTGGACAAGCAATAACGCTACCTATAGATATTATGTCCGGTAAATTAGCGACTGAGTTCACCCCGAAAGAACTAATCGAAGAAAGACAATTCTACGAGCTTCATTCGCTTCTCTATTATGTCCAAAAAGATAACCCTCGGGGCGAGCCGCCCCCAAACCCCGAGTCCGATCCACAATTCTTGCGATGGGAAGAAGGAATAAAAAATTGGGCAACTCAAGCGACGTCCTCTGATAAAATCATCGCGCTCAGCTTCCCCCCACAAGGATATGATGACATCCACACAATAGAAAACATTCCTATTATTACGATTTTGTATCCGCGCCAAAAAGAAACCATAAGCGTGGGGTCTCCTGTCCAAATTCTTTTAGATATTAAAAACACTTTTCCTGTTGAAAAAATAGAGATTTTTCTTGATAACGAACCCCTAACAACAATATCTAATATAAACATTAAAGACGCTGAATATTCAGTTTTCGTCCAAATTCCA
>CAYVZN010000010.1:9327-16813 GCA_964456125.1 uncultured Candidatus Saccharibacteria bacterium | reverse complement strand
CATTCATCGCTGTTCCGGACAAAACATAGGACGGCCTTACCAGTACCGGATAACCTAATTTCCTTGCTGCTTTTTTTGATTTCTCGATATTTGTTGCCGAGATCCAAGCGGGCTGATCTATATGCAATTTATCCAGCAAAGCGGAGAATTTATTGCGATCTTCGGCGCTTGCAATGTTTTCCGGGTGAGTACCTAAAATTTTTACATTTCTCTTATGAAGCCTAAGTGCTAAATTATTGGGAATTTGGCCGCCAGTTGATAGGATTACGCCTTGCGGCTTTTCAAATTCACAGATGTCTAAAATTCTCTCAAGGCTTGTTTCTTCAAAATAGAGACGATCGGTGATATCAAAATCAGTCGAAACGGTCTCGGGATTACAATTTATGATAATAGTTTTATAGCCCAAGGCCTTTACTGCCTTGGTTGCTTGCACGCAGCACCAATCAAATTCCACCGACGAACCAATGCTATATGGCCCGCTTCCTAAAATAATGATAGGCCTGGCGCTTTTTTGTACGTCGTTTACATCGCCATTATAAGTTGTATACAGATAATTTGTATTTGCATAAAATTCGCCAGCCAGGGTATCTATTTGCTTAATGGCCGGTGTGATTCTGAATTTTTTACGCAGCGCGCGAACTTTTTCTTCCGGAATTTTTTTAATAATGCCGATCTGTTTATCCGAAAATCCAAACTGTTTAGCAGATCTTAATAATTCGGGCCCTAGTTTTTTGCGCTTTATCCTAGCTTCCAGATCAACTATGTTTTTTATTTTTTCCAAAAACCAGGTATCTATGAAAGAAAGCCTGTTTAAGTCTTTTATACTTACGCCCTTACCCAGGGCTTCCGCAATAGCAAAAACCCGTTTATCTGTGGGGTGTTTTATTTCTTCCAGGTAATTTTTGATCCGAAAGTTGTCATTGCCCTGTGCAACTAATCCTTCTGCGCCAATTGCCAGCATCCTTAGGGCTTTTTGCAAAACCTCTTCGAATTTTCGCCCAATAGCCATTACTTCACCCACGCTCTTCATTTCGGAGCTGATAGTTCTATCCGGGGCGGGGAATTTGTTAAAATCCCATCGCGGGATTTTTAATGCTAAATAATCAAGCGCCGGTTCAAAAAATGCCTGGGTTACCTTTGTGGCAGAATTTGTTAACTCTGTGAGGCTGTATCCCAACGCTAATTTTCCCGCAATATACGCGAGGGGGTACCCCGTTGCTTTAGAAGCTAAGGCCGAAGAACGCGAGAGGCGGGCATTTATTTCGATTACCTTATAGTCGGAATTTTTTGGATTTAGCGCGTATTGAATATTGCATTCTCCTATGATCTTAAGATGCCTTACAGCTTTTATTGCTACTTCACGGAGAAAGTGATATTCATAATTACTTAGGGTTTGAGATGGAGCAACAACAATACTATCGCCAGTATGAATGCCCATAGGATCTAGATTTTCCATGTTGCATACGGCAATACAGTTGTCATATCTATCTCGTATCATTTCATACTCGATCTCTTTCCATCCCTCCAAATATTCTTCTATAAGCACCTTGGGGCTCGTGCGCAAAATTTTTTTAAGTTTGCGCTTGAGTTCAATTTTGTTTCGCGCTACATCCGAATTTGCCCCTCCCAAAACAAACGACGAACGGAGCATTACAGGGTAACCCGTTTGCTTTATAAATAATAGAGCATTTTTAAGATTATCTACCTCTGTGCCAGTTGTAGTTTTAATTTTTACTTCATTTAATTTTTTTATAAAAAGACCCCTGTCTTCGGTATTGCGGATAGCATCTGTGGGCGTGCCTATAACTCCGACGTTATATTTTTTTAGTATTCCCTTCGCCTCCAAATCCAACCCAACATTGAGGGCAGTCTGACCTCCGAACCCCAAGAGCACAGAATCAACCTTTTCTTTTTTGATTATTTCTGCCGCAAATCGGGTTGTCACGGGTAAAAAATAAATTTTATCGGCAAGATCCAAATCTGTCTGTACGGTTGCAATATTTGGATTTAGCAGCACCACCTCAACATGCTCTTCTTTTAAAGCCTTAATAGCCTGAGAGCCGGAGTAGTCAAATTCGCCTGCCTGTCCTATTTTCAATCCTCCTGATCCGAGTATTAAAACCTTCTTTATGTTTTTTATTTTCGGCATATATCGTAATTTAGAGCGTTTCTACGAACTTATCAAACAGCCACTCCGTATCTTTCGGCCCCGGAGACGATTCGGGGTGAAACTGAACAGAAAACCAGCGTTGTCTCTTATGTATAATTCCTTCTATGGTATTGTCGTTTAAATTTCGGAACCATACGCGCCAATCGCGCGGCAGACTTTTCTCATCAATCGCATATCCGTGGTTTTGCGAAGTAATGAAGCAACCCCCTTTATTTACCTTATTTAATTGCATGACGGGCTGATTTTGTGATCTATGACCATATTTTAATTTATAGGTTTTTGCTCCTGCGGCCAATGCCAAAATTTGTGTTCCGAGGCATATGCCTAAAATTGGAACACTTCGTTCCATAAGTTTACGTATATTACTTATAGTGGCCGCGCATTTTGTTGGATCGCCGGGCCCGTTTGAGATTACTACGCCGTCAAATTTTTCATTTAGAAAATTGTAGTCCCAGGGCACGCGCTTAACTGTAAGACCCCTATCCAATAAGCAGCGTAAAATATTATTCTTCATTCCGCAGTCAATGAGGATTATTTTTGTTTTGCCATTCCCATGTATGCTGCCGTTTTTGCAGCTCACGTCAGCTACCAAATTTTTTTTGTTCGGATCGTAAAAGTCCTTAATGTTTTTGTCTATTATAATTTTTCCAAGCATTACCTCTTTTTCTCTAAGTTTTTTGGTAAGTGCGCGGGTGTCTACTCCATAAATCGCAGGCACCTTGTTTTCTAGAAGCCAGTTTGCCAGAGATTTTTTTGCCTGCGCATGGCTAAACTTTTCACTGTATTCAGAAACAACAAGGCCCCTGACGCGAATTTTATCAGATTCAAAAAGAGACGCATCGGGCACTCCGTAGTTGCCAATTAAAGGATAAGTTGGAACCAGGATTTGGCCTGCGTAAGAGGGATCTGTTAGGCTTTCCACATATCCCACCATACCGGTCTGAAAGACCACCTCGCCATAAACCGAGGCGGGAAATCCAAAAGAAAAACCGTTAAAAACGGTCCCGTCTCGTAAAACCAATTTATGTTTAATGCGTCGTTTAGGCATACCTTCTAAATGTATAACAGAACTTGTATCATTTAACAAGCCGTGCTATTTTATTGATATGAAAGTTTTGGGATTAAAAGTCAGCAGCCACGATACAGGCGCGGCTCTTATTTCCGAAGGGAAAATAATAGCCATTTCCGAAGAACGGCTCAATCGAGTCAAGCATTCGCCTGACACATTTCCAATTCTCTCGATTAAGTATTGCCTTGAAACTCTGGGAGTTAATCCCGAGGAAATTGATCTTCTGGTTATTGATCAGATAGGGTTTCGTTCCAGGAATTCAATGCCGGATAAATTGCATGCAAATACCGGAGGGATATTCTCAAAAGCAAAAATTAGTGTAATTAGCCATCACGATGCGCATGCCGCAGCAACTTTCTTTGCCTCGCCTTTTGATGATGCGGCGGTTCTCGTCTACGACGGAGCCGGCGAAAAATTTGAAACATATCTTGGGGTATTGGCAAAAGAAACAGAGACATTATACATTGGAAGAGGATCCACCCTTGAGACGATTCAAAAGACATTGCATAGCTTCTATAGAGAGTTTTCCAATACCTCTACTTTTGGCATTGGAAAACTCTATTCCTATATAACGATCGATTATCTTGGTTTTCGCAAGTTTGATGAAGGGAAAATGATGGGCCTCGCTCCTTACGGCAACGATACTATTCTAAAACAATTTCCAAAAGAGTTGTGGTTCCGTGAGATGTACGGGCATATTGTATGCAATTATCTTTTTAGCCACAAGGAAGAGCCGTTCAGTCAAAAAATAGCGAGAGCTTCATTTTCTGAATTAGTAAAAAAAGCCGGCAGAAAAATATTTTATAAAATAAAAAGCGTTATCAATATGTATAGCGCGGGAGGGGATGGCCGATCTCTTCCCGAGCGATATCCAAATATTTTTTCCACCTCCAGAATATTCTCGCCAATAATATTTCCCCGGCCCCCCAGACGCCCGGAAGACCCCTTGCCGGACGACTATTATAGTTCCGTTGCCTATGCCGCTCAGAAAGTGCTAGAGGAGGTGGCACTTCTATGGGGAAAGAAATTAAAAAATATCACCAGCTCAAAAAATTTGTGCATAGGAGGAGGAGTGGGGCTCAACATAGATGCAAACAAAAAACTCTTAGATGAAGCAGGGTTTGAAAATATTTTTATTCAACCCGCATGTTCTGATGCTGGGAATCCCTTGGGATGCGCGCTTTATGGCTGGCACGTGCTCTTAAATCAGCCGCGCCTTACTGCTATGAAAAACGCTTCTCTTGGGAGAGTGTATAGCGAAGAAGAAATTATGCGAGCGCTTGAGAAAAGAAAAGATGAGATTGTAGTAAAAAAATCGCAAAACGTCGCGGAAGAAACAGCGCGTCTAATTGCCGGCGAAAATATCATAGGGTGGTTTTATGGGGGCGCTGAATATGGCCCAAGGGCCCTTGGGAATCGCTCCATACTTTGCGATCCGCGCAAAGCGGAAATGAAAGATATTGTGAATAATAGAGTTAAGCACCGCGAGCCATGGCGGCCGTTTGCCGCTTCAGTTCTGCTCGAAGCAGTGCCGGATTATTTTGAGTTTGACGGAGAAAGCCCCTTTATGCTCTTAGCCATTCCGACAAGGAAAGAAAAACAGAAAGAGATTCCGGCTGTAGTGCACGTGGATGGAACATGCAGGATTCAATCGGTTACTAAAGAGGACAATGGAAGGTTTTATGATTTAATTCACGCCTTTAAGAACATCACGGGTGTGCCCTTGATTCTAAACACATCTTTTAACCTCGCGGGAGATCCAATTGTGGAAACTCCCGATGATGCCATAGAGTGTTTTCTTAAAACAAAAATAGATTATCTTATCCTCGAAGAGTATATTGTGTCTAAAAAATAGTTCTTTACCTCGTTAGATCCTGAAAGTTCCGGCTTTCAGGCCGGAGATGATTAGAGAGATATCAGCTTCAATTTTTTCTTAGGAGAGTTTAGATATTTCTCGATTAATCCATTTTCGAGATTATTTTTATATTTAGTCAAAACTTTTTCATTAAAATCAGATACTTTATAGTATCGTTTGCTGGGAACCTTCCATTGTTTCACCCTGTTTAATTTTTTTCCCGTTTTTAATATATTCATTATCTTAATTAGGGTTGACGCGCTTTCCAGTATCACCTTCGATCCGACCGTGTGTACATTGTCACCCATTTCTATATTTGGACGAACATGAGCAATTATGTCACCCGTATCTATTCCTGCGTCTATATGCAATATAGTAGATCCGATGTATTCTAGTTCTTTATTTATGAATGGCCAAAAGTTAGTGCCCGCCCCCCTATAATATGGCGATAATCCTAGGTGTAGGTTAATGAATACCCCCGAAGGCAATAGGGACAAAAGAGGTTCTTTTATAATACATGCTCCAAATACGAACATTGCATCGGGTTTGAAGCTTTTGACGGTGTCGAAAGTATATTCTAAATTTGCTTCCCCATATATTAACGGCAGAACTTTTTTTGCAGTAAAAAAATCGTTGCCTCTAAAAAACTTTTTTTCAGTTTCGTATCGCAACAAAAAATGGTCATCGGCGGGAGACGCATCGCTCGGCCTGCATTCGGATATTACTAGGGCATCGTCAGCGTGTTCACTGAGGCGGTTGGCAACAAACTTGTGTCGCAGGGCATTACTTGTGAATATAACTATTCGCATTTATGTTTTTTTCTAGATCGTTCTTTAGATTTTTAACATTGTTCCTGTTTCTAATCTCTACTGAGCATCTATTCAATTCAAACGATGGGGTATTCTTAGTGTTTACGGCCTCTTCGATAGTGAACGCTAGTTTGTATTCTGTTTTCTTATTAACTAATTCTTGTTGAGTCAAACAATCTTGCCTTAGCCCAAACGGATAGCTAAAAGCTATTACGGGCACATGGAACAAGTCTTCTAAAATTTTTTTGGGATTGATTACTTCCTTCACAAAGTCCTTTTCGGTAAGTCGCGCCGATGCAATTGATATGTGAGTGTGAGAGTGTGGGCCTACGGAATGTCCCATTTTAGTCATTTTACTAATTTGATCTTGTGTAAGATGCATTATTTCCATAGCATTTGGGTAGTCTCTAAGCAGGGAGTTTTTATAAATATATAATAAGATTTTCCTAGCTATGTTATGTTTTAGTTTGTATTTTAAAATTGATTTAACATTTAATATTATTCCTAAGGGATTGTCTATTCCTTTTTTGAAGCTTACATTATATTTACTCATACTTATATTGTATTTCCGTAGCGCCGATCTATACATAACTAAGAATTTCTGGATACCGTATATAGCCAAACAATAATGTATGATTGTGGGATTTGCGGGAAGTTTGTCGATTAAAATACAGGTGGGTATGAAAAATGTTCCTTTTATACCGTGCTTGCTAAGTATTTTGGCAGCCAAGTAGTGATCGGACAGTCCATCGTCAAACGTAAGAAGTATGCTATTTTTGACATTGGGGTAAGGATCGGAATTCAAGAATTTATGCGCATCGTTTAATGTGATTATTTGATAATATTTATTTAGCATTCGGATGTGATCATTAAATTCTGCCACTCTTATACCAGGCATTCGCGGAAACGGTTCCTTATTTTTTTCCGGTCTAATATAATGATAGTAAAGCGTCAAATAGCTTGTCATTTAGTTGCTTTTTACCTAACAATGATATCTATTAAAATGTTTTTTTCTCCAACAACTGGGATAATCATTATTTTCGGATGTTTCTCGAAGAGTTCTCTGCATAGATTTTTGCTCTCCTCTTTATCATTTTTGACTATAATGCAGTTACGATTCATTACCTTAGATATTGGAGCAAAAGTCGTGATGCCCTTTACTATGCTGCGGCGTATGTCGCCATCGGAGGCAATGCCCATAACATATCCACTGTTGTTCACAACAATAACGGTGCCATGCTCATTTACACTAATTTGAGCCATGGCTTCTTTTAGAGAAGTTTCTTCGCGAACAACAAACGAGGAATTGAGAATTGATGAATTTTTATTCATATTAATAAATATTAGTATGTAAGCCGTTTAATTAATAATTTTTCATCTATTGGTATGGAGCTTAGTATATCAACGATCCTTTTTGCGGATTTTCCATCACCATAAGGATTAGACGATTTTTGAACCATTTTCCTGAATTCCGATCTCATGGCTTTTTTGATGGAGTTGGTGATTTCTTCGGCATTGTATCCCGCGTTGATTACATTTGCTCCCTGCAGTCGACCTATTTGTCTTCGGCCAATATTTATAGC
>CAYVZN010000010.1:0-9227 GCA_964456125.1 uncultured Candidatus Saccharibacteria bacterium | reverse complement strand
GCCCCAACATTGAATATACGATACGGCTCTTCTCCCATCTTGCGCAATCTTTCTGCAGAATCTTGATTTGCGGCAAAGTGAATATGAGCAAACTTTGTAATGGCATGCCGCGTTGTGCCATCGATATTTCCGGAAAGCTCTCCTGCCTGGATGTGTGCTACGGGTATATACATGTGAGCGCCAACCATCGCGCCGATTAATTGTTCCCCCCTATCTCCGGCAACTATAATAAAATCCGGCTTTAGATTCTCGATTAATTCCGGTAACTGCAAAAGAAACACACCGAGCGATTTTACCATTGTTATATGATTATAGCCGTCAAGCGTATTGTGTACCGCAAAATCAACATGAAATTGATCCTTTTTTATATCTTCAATAGTGCGGCCGAAATCATCAAGTAAGTGCATATTTGCGGCAATGATTTTGTAGTCCATATCTGAGCGCTTTTGGATTTCACGAATAACGGGCCTTGTATATCCGTATTCAATACGTCCGCCCGTTACAATGACGACTTTTCTTTTTTTTTGCTTCATATCTCAAGATCTGCCCAGTTTAATATATAATTTTTTGGAAGATATTTTTTAACCTTAAGGCCCATCAATTCTCCGGAATATTTTTTGTCTAAAAATTTTGCCGGAATACCTTTTCCGGGGCGCGCGGGCCTGACATTTGTTAGTGAAATTTTCTCATTTTTCTTGATGGGGCGATTAGTCACAACACTATGGAAAGCCCAGTTGCGAGTGGGCCATTCGCGAAGCCGTACTGTTTTTTCACTTCCGGAGGCCAATTCAACAATTTTCATATCCCTCTTGTTTAGCTTGGAAGCATTTTCGCGAATGCCCTTGACTAGATCCCCGAATGCTTTTGGTTCAAGCGCTACTGAGTCATCGCACCCAGGGCCTCCATATGAAAGCGTAAAGTGTTTTTCGATTATTTTTGCGCCCTTTGCCACCGCAGCAAAACTAATCGCATTATTTATTGCATGATCGGATTGGCCGACTAAAACGCCGAATTTATTCTTAAATACCTCAATCAAGCCCAAGCTTATATCCTCATAGCGTGTTAAGGGGTATTCTGACGTGCAGTTCATAAGGACTAAGTTTTTTAATGCACTCTCTTCTCGGTATACCGAGACGGTATCAGCGATTTCATCCATTGTGCACATACCCGTAGACACAAGTACTGGCTTTCCGGTTTTTGCGGAAATTTTAGCTAATTTGCGATGTTGAGGTAAATTAGTTATTTCGCCAGATCCGGTTTTAAATGCTTTAACTTCAACTATATCATTCAGAATATCGACAGAGGCAGGGCAGAAGGGAGTACAAAGATATTCAATACCAATTTTTTCGCAGTGATCTTTTAGCTCTCTGTGTTGTGGGCCGGTCAGATGGGATTTTTTAAAAAAATCAAAAAGCGAACCACCGTGGAACTTAATGCTATTATCGGGGACCATCTCAATATGCGGCAAATGAATCTGAAACTTAGCCACATCAGCTCCCGCGTGGCGTGCCATTTCTATCATTTTTTTTGCCTTACTCATATCACCAACATGATCTACTCCGATTTCAGCAATAATCACTACGGGATTGTTGCCGCCTATTTTTAGTTTGCCAAATTTTACTGGTTTCATGTTCAAAGATTAGTCAACGAATATTGTTTTTTCATCGTTATTTCCGCAATAAATATCTAATCTCCGCATCGCCGTAAAGCGGGCGATCTGTTTCAAAGAGGCGTGAACGCAGCACCGAATCATGAATAACGCCGCCTTTTAAAAACTTCATCTCCTTAAAGCCAATTTTATTAGTAAGTTCGCTTATTTTTTTCAGCGTTTGAAATATTTTTTTATAACATCTCGGTTGTTATTCATATTTTTTACGCGGGCGTACCAGCAAAGACCATAGTATCGGAGAGCATGCCTTGATCTAAAATCGGCTGCAATCCTAAAAGCACCGGGCCCAATTGTGAAATTATTTTATTTTCGCCCGCTAAGCGCGCTAACTGCATAGTAAGTTCGTACATATCCATTCCAAAGTACCATGCGGCTTTTGGCGTAAATCCGCTTTTGACAAAGGCGTTCGCCAGTGAGCTGTCAGAGAAAATTCTGATATGCGAAAGCGGAAAAAGATGTCTATTTACGGAATCGGGGAATGCTCTCTGTACGGCTGTGTCAAGCGAAGACCATCGCGGCACTTCAACTATTAAAAGGCCTTGCTTCTTGCTAGTAAACATGTTTCTTGCCGCCTTGAAAAAATTCATAAAATCAGGAACATGTTCCAAGACCATCCAGAAAGTTATTATATCTATATCGGAGTTTTTTTTAGCATACATTAAAAAGTCTGTCGGTTCCAGGTTAATGCCAAAAGTTTTTTTGCAATATGTGCGACTTGGCTCATTGGGTTCAACGCCATATGCTTCTAGGCCTAATTTTTGCGCCGCGTATACAAATTGTCCTCCGCCAGCGCCCACGTCAACTATTTTTTTAGGATTACGGCCATAAATATCTTTAAATTTTTCGACTGCCCACAAAGCTTTAGGCATAACAATTTCGCTGATTCTTTTTTCTGTTAATTTCGGGTCACGATGAGTAAATGATAGTGTTTCATCACTCGAATAAAATTTATCAGAAGCAATCTTAGAAAGGCGCTTTTTTAAAAACCTAAGATCACACTGGGGGCATGCATAGTAAGTAGTCCCGTGAATAATTACATCAGGTTTTGCTTTACTGCTATGTAATCCGCAAAGAGAACATTTTAAAACATTCTCGGTATTAGCCTTGTTTTTTAGAAATTTATTACAAAGTTTACGGTACCTAGAAACCTGGCTATTGAAGCCGCTTAGATGATTCTGTTTTAATCCGAAAAGATCAGTGCTTTTTCCATATTGGATTTTCATTGGATACTTATTTCCGCTTCTATCTCGCCAAGTTTCACTGCGCTGTCCTTGAAAATTTCCCTCTAACGTATATTGTCTTGTCCATAACATATTGGTGTAATTTAACAACTTATAATATCTGAGTCAATAGACGTTTCATTTTTATTTCGGCATCAAGCCATTCCTCGGGCGTATCAATATCCATAGCATACTTTATGTCCATTAAATATCCCAATACTTTATCGCCCCAAAGGCTTGGGGGATCCTTGGTAAGGTTTTCTGCCTTGAAGGCATATATTGAAGAATTATTAAAGTATAACTTGGGGAGATCTTGATTTCGGTTAATAAGATTTCTAATGAGCTCGCCGTCTGGGTAACGAGTTAGCATATTTTTCTCATCTGATTTAAATGCCCTAAGAGGACTGAAATGACCGGGAATTTCAGACACGCCATTGATTGAGTCGATTTCAGAATTTTTTTCCCGGAGTATTTTTACTACTTCCCTGATATGGAAAGCTTGCCGTCCTGGAGACGGAGGCTCAAGCAGCACAACCCAGTCTGTCATATAACTTTCGTTTTTACGCAGCCATTCTACAGCATGTTGAATAACCGGTAGGGTCAATGTTGTATCCTGCGCTAGTTCCAAGGGTCTTATAAAAGGCACTTCGGCGCCGTAATTTTTTGCCACTCGCGCTATTTCATCATCTTCTGTGCTTACTATAATTCGATCTAAAACATCCGATTTTTTTGCAACCTCAATAGACCAAGCAAGGAGCGGCTTGCCGAGAAAGTCCTTAATATTTTTACGTGGAATACGCTTAGATCCGCCCCGAGCGGTAATTATGCATACAATATTCATAATCTATATTCGCGTATAATGATGTCAATTAATTTATTATCTTTATCAGTAACAGGTATTATATTTATATTGGGATGATTAGACAGTATTATATTTGGATTTTTGATATATTTATCAGCATAAGGCGATATAGAGATAAAATTGACATTAAGAATTTTGATGACAGGAGTATTTGGCGTTGCGCCTTTTATTATTGCCCTTCGGATTTCTCCGTCAGCCAAAACACCCATAACCCGCCATTTTTTGTTCACCACTACAACACTGCCCCTTTGGTTATGCGTTATGATCTCCATTGCGCGTTGAAGAGAGTCGTTTTCTAAGATAACATAAGGGGAATTTTTGATATTTTTTTTGGTCATATCGTTAAAAGTAACTGGTTAATAAGTTAGACTTTTTACAAGCAATTTATCATCAATTGGGATACCCTGAAGTACATCTACAATTCTTTTAGACGATTTTCCGTCTCCATAGGGATTAACGCACCTGATGAGTCCTTTTTTAAAAGCAGAGCTTAGCGCTTTTTTGATTGCAAGTTCAATCCCTCTTACATCGTAGCCGACATTAATTACGTTATTGGTTTGCAGCCTTCCTTTTTGTCTATTCCCAATGTTAACCGAGGGGAGTTTAAATGTTGGAGCTTCAATAATGCCGCTAGAAGAATTTCCAACAATGACGTTTGCAACATTAAAAAGGCCCGCATAGTCTTGTCGCTTAAGATTGGGGTATATTTTCATAAAAGGCTTGCGGCATTCCATTATTTTATTTCTTATTATCCCGCTTCCTGCATCCGCATTGTTAAGAATGACTATGGTCTTATAGCCAAATTTAGATATCGCTCGCATAACCTTGTCTACTTGTTGTTCCAATTGGTTAAATTCATCAGTGACCGAATGATAGACAAGGAGTATAAGGGGTTCGTTCTTAGTTATAGAAAATTTTTTGTAAATTTTTTCAGGCGGCGTTATAAATCCGTTTACTAATTCATCCAGCATCGGGGCACCGACATTAAAGATTCTATGTGGTTCCTCACCCATTTTTAGCACTCGGTCAGATGCGTCCTTGTTTGAGCAAAAGTGCAAATGCGAAAATTTAGTAATGGCATGGCGAGACATGCCATCTATGTTTCCCGAAACTTCGCCTGCCTGAATGTGTGCGACCGGGATATACATGTGCGCGCCGATTATCGCAGAAACCAATTGTTCGCCCCTGTCGCCGGATAGCAGAATCATATCAGCGCCCATTTGAGTTAGCAATTCCGGCAACTGCAGCATAAACACAGCAAGCGATTTTGCCATCGTAAGATGATTGTATCCGTCAAAAGTATTGTAAATTGCGGCGTGTATCTTTAGTTTGTCGCTTTTTATTTCATCAATACTCGAACCAAAAGCGCTAAGCATGTGCATGCTCGCGACTATTATGCCATAATCAAGATTAGGCCTCTTTTTAATTTCTTTTATGATCGGCCTAAAATACCCGTATTCTCCTCTGGAGCCCGCGATTATCGCAATTTTTCGCCTTTTTTTTGTTTTTTTACTCAATATCATGCCATTGTAAAATAGTATTTTGTATTAAAGAATGTTTTGCTTTGCGTCCTAAGAGTTTTTTAGAATATAAGGCGTCTAGGTATTTCGCTTCGATTCCTCGGCCAGGCCGCTTAGGGGCTAAATTTTTTAAACTCAATTTTTCTCCGGATTTTATTTCGCGCGCAGCTACTACGCTGTGATGCGCCCAATCGCGTACAACACGTTCCCTTTTTGATATTTGTTTTTTAGCTCCAAGTGCCATTTCGATTTTTCGAATTGCGCTGACCATATTTTTAAACTCTTCCGGATCCAGCGAGACGATATCGTCAGGGCCGTGAAGATCTCGTATGGTAAAGTGTTTTTCAATTAAATTCGCGCCCAGCGCAACAGCGGCAAGAGCAGAGTATATTTCTCTAGAATGATCCGATAAGCCTATCATAAGCCCAAATTTTTTACGCAGCTCTGGTATTAAGCCCAAGTTCATATTTTCATAATCCGCGGGGTATTCAGACAGGCAATGAGTGAGCATAAAATTAGCCCGCTCATTCTTGAGTACAGTTACCGCATCTCTGATTTCATTCATGGTGCTCATTCCGGTAGAAACGATCATTGGTTTTTTCTTGCGGGCGATGTGCCGTAACATGGGCAAATTAGTAAGTTCTCCCGAGCCAATCTTATAGGCGTCAACACCCGCTTGTTCTAAAATATCCGAAGCTTCCATACAAAACGGAGTGCAAAGGTATTGGATATCAAGTTCTTTGCAATATTGTTTCAATTCTTTATGTTGTTCGAGTTTTCCAAAGTTAACTTTTTTTAATACATCGTCCATTGGGCCGGCCCAAAACTTAATACTATTTGGTACCATTTCCGCCTCCGGAACATGAAGTTGAAATTTTACTATATCGGCGCCAGACTTTTTAGTTGCCCGAATCAGACGTTTTGCAGAGCGCATATCGCCTTTATGTTCACAGGCAACTTCCGCAATAATGACCACCGGCTTGTTGTCGGATATAGTAATTTTCCCGAATTTTATGGGTTTCATGATATACCAACAGTAGCATAAAACTTGCATAAAAAAAAGCCCCAGTGATAACTAGGGCTGCCCTTTTTTATTTCCGGGCATAAGATTTGGATCGTTTTCGTTTTTTCGTACATTATGATACGTCGGGAACATGTCCATCATGATTTGCCAGCGTTTAAATGCTTCTTCGTGCGAGCACCATGGCGTGGAGATCTGCACGCGGTCGGCTGTTACTGCGGCATATGATACAGTTGTCAGGACGTCTTGTTCGTCTTTATATCTTAGCCAATCAAATTTTTCACATACTTCGTAGAGCTCCGTCCCGGGATATGGGGTTGCAATTAATGGCGTAATTCCCTGAACCCCAAGATTTTTGAGTTTTCTGCAGAATTCTAGAGTTATTTCAAAACTCTCTTCATCTTCGCCACGCATGAATATATCTTCGCCGTCATACAGGAGATATTTTTTGTGTTTTTCAAGAAATTTCTTATTGGCTTTAAATCTGGGGTTTAGTCTGCCGCCAGGATATGCTGTTATAAAAAAGCAGCTTACAAATAGCTTGGCATCAACGCACCATTCGGCAACCTCAAGAGCTTGCGCAAGGTGCTTTTCCGCGACCGGTTTATCCATTGAAATAAGAACCCGTGTATCACCCGATTCTACCGGAAGATAGGCGATTTCTGTGCCAGCCTCTTTCATAAGAATTGCAAGTTCCCGACTCATTTTGTCGATCATAACACCGTTGGGGAATGAACAGAAAACGTCATGCCCCTTATTGCGCAGATCTCTTATATATTCAAGAACTGTAAGGGCTCGGGGTTCTTTAAGGGTAAAGTTATCATCTTCAAATTCGATATGATTTACCCCCCATTTTTCGATTGCCATTTTAATCTCGTCTAGCACCCTTTCTGGAGTAAAAGGTCGCCATAATTGTCCTTTTTCGGGTATAGAGCAAAATTCACAAGTAAATGGACATCCACGAGAAGATATCAGAGATAGAGTTCTATCTGCCTTATTGCCTCGTGGCGACCATTTAACATACTCTTCCATTGGCCGAAAGTCATATCCAGGCGGGGGAATCATGTCGACTGTTTTTAATTGCTGACTTCGTAACTTGGCTTCAAAGATGGTGCCGTCGGACTTCCTGAATACAAGGCCTGGGATGGACTCCAGCGGATCATCATTGAGTATTCTTGAAAAAGCAACCTCTCCCTCGCCCTTCACTACAATATCTGCCCCGGACCCTGTAAGGACTTGCATCGGAAGCGTGGTGGGCAGTACTCCGCCTATTACCACTGGAGTATTAGGAAATTTGGCCTTAATTTTTTTAACAAGAGGATAGAGGACGAGCCTTGAATCAGTAAATGGGGCGTTTATACCGATAATATCGGTATCAGACGGAATCTGCGAAACAATCCATTCATCCGGGAATCCAAATCTATTTGTATGCTGATACTTGGTATTTATGGGGACTTTAAATTCAGCTCCGCCATTGAGCATGGGGTCGATATACGCTTGAATCTTATGCCCAAATTGCTGGGCATAAGCTCCAACATAACCAAGTCCTAGCTGCTGAGAAATGAACTCAACTTCTTCGTAGAATGTCCAGGGACACGCAATTAAAGTAACTTTTTTTGGAGTAATATTTTTCCTTGTCAAAGAAACATCTTTCGTAATCAGGTTCATCTTCTCCATAGATTTTCCTTCCATCAGGCATCTCCTAGGTTTAAAATTTTTAAAGGACTTTTATTTTATATTTATGCCACAAAAACCATATACTTGTCCAGGCCAAAATTATCACAAGCGGCATTATGGGCAGTGTATAACGGGGATACGGGTATAGAAAAATATGCATAGTCCAAAAATATAAAATGATAGATAGTAACAATAATCGGTTTTTGTCAAATGGCTCAAATAATAAATTGATCTGTTTGAATTTCAGCGCAAACGGCAAAAGGGCAAGTATCACAGTTAGTATAAAAATTATTTTGTATACAACAAATGCGGCGCCATAAAGCTTGCTCTGATTTAGCAATAATTGCGCGTTTGTGCCTCCCGCGCCTGGATTCCAGAATAGATAAATATTTTTTACGCGGGCGAGAATATTGTCTTTTAGGGTTACTTCGCCCAGTTTCAAAGCCGGCGCGTTCTTTGTATAGTCTAAGGTTTCATAACCCCGGCTTACGCTGTATTGAAGCCCGCTTGTTATCGGAATTAGAGTGTTGAATTGAATATAGTTTCGGATGGTCCAGGGGGCGAGGACAAGTAGGAAGGCAAGAATAACAAGAAGGGGCTTGGCTAAAAATACCCCCTCGCTTTCCGCTGCGGCCCCAGCGAGGCCGCCGAGGGGTCTCATCCCTCGCTCGGTCCGACTGCGGTCGGACCACCGTGCCCGCTCGGGATTCGAAACCCGCGAGAGGGTATTTTTTGCCAAGTTTAGCAGTGCTATTCCCGTCAACCAAAATGGTAGCAGCAAAATCACCGGCCTCACAAGAGCCGCAAGGCCAAGAAGAACGCCGGCGAGGATTGCCCACTTAGTATTTTTTTTATCAATAAGTTCAAGTAGCGCGTATATCGCGGCGGTAAATAAAAATATAAATAAAATCTCTGTCAATATCAATTTTGTGTAAAGCACAAGATATGGCCACGCAATAATATTTAGCGCGGCAAAAAACGCAAATTTAGATGAGAGAAATTTTTTTGCGATAAAGTAAGAAATTACGCCGATGCCCGCGAGCATAAAAACTTGCAGAATAAACATGACTTCGTATCCGCCGCCGAATTTATAAATTATAGATAATAAAAACGGGTAGCCCGGAGCAACTCGGGCAGTTGGTTCTCCGTTGTTCCAAAATCCCGTGCCGTCCGCAAGGCTTCTCGCAATAGGATCGTATTCTTTCAAGGCATCGCCTCTTTGCGAGAAGTTCGGCGATATCGCCTGAAAAGCAAAGCC
>CAYVZN010000009.1:14933-16996 GCA_964456125.1 uncultured Candidatus Saccharibacteria bacterium | reverse complement strand
TTTTATCAAACTTGACCTTTGACTGATAATTTTAATTACTCTTTATTATAGGAATGTGCAAAAATATGTCAAGAGCATAACATTCGACATCTGGTCTTATATAAAAACATTGAAGAATTTACTGCGGTAGCGGCAAATTTTTTATTCTTTTAAATCCTAAAAATGGAAAACCCGCTAGGTCCGAAGACATAGCGGGTAAGCAGTTGTCCCTCAATCAAAATACGATACAACCTCGGGTCGGTCGAAGTTTCGAAGCGAGATGCCGTTTACCACAGCTGCCCCACCGTAGTAATAACATTCGCATACTTTGCTGGTAATCTCAATCGCGGAGCTGTCTTTAAACAAAAGCCTAAGCTTAAATCCGTCTTCTTCGACCACCTTGACCACCTCAATTTTGTCCAACTTCTTGCCAACAAACTCATCATGGATATTGGCACTGAATTGGCGCCGGCGATCCGCCAGGGCTTCGGCCTCACGATCGGCCTTCTCTTTCTTCTGACGACGTTCTTTTTCATCACGAGCGCTTTGAGCGCTCTTTCGAGCGTTCTCCTCGAATGTCGGATTCTGCACATAAAGCGCCGTTCCCTCCGCAGGCACTTCTCGCCAACCTCCGCCCTCGATCTTCTTACGCTGTTGTTTCACCTGGAATGCGTGGCGGATCGAAGCAGTCCACTCATTAATGAACACGATATTGTCGCTCGGAACGTCGAAACTGCGATCACTAGTTTCAATCTTCAGCGTCTCTCCGAGAAACGACGCTTTAATTACCGGAAACTTCGGAGAGCTGATGTCGTGCACTAGATGACCACCAGTCACGAACCATCCACCTTCGTTCAAATTATTAACAAGCTCTCTCGCGACCAACGACTCGATATGCCGGTTCATGATGTTTACCTCCTAACGAATTTTGATTGTTCAGAATAAAGATAATTCCACACTCTGACTGCCCAAATTATAGCATACTATCATACTTTTGTCAATCAAAACAAACAAAAAAACTCTGGATTCAAGCCATTATTCACTTCTGCTACCCGCTCGCGCTTTGTGCCTGCGAATAAAATTGGTGCAGTATTCTTAAAATAGTTCGAACGCATTTCGTCGCCTGCGGCGGCGAGGAAGTCCCCCCGAGAAAATCCGGAAAGGTGGCGGCTTGCCCCGTAGCTCCGCCGAAGGCGGATGGTATCGGGGAGCCGCACCGATAACAATTTCCAATTTTTCTTTGGCGGCAACTAATTTAGAATTCACAAAGCGAATACCTAAAGAATGTAAGATTTAAAAAATGATAACAACAATGACAAGTAGAAAAAAGAAACAGGCCGAACGCTCTTGCGAACGCTGGCCTGTTGGTTGTGGTTGTTTCTCACGGCAGTTCTCCGTTCAGGATTTCCTGCCACGAGTTCACCTGCTTGACGCGGTTGAGGAAGCGAGCGAATCGCCGCACTTCATCGGGACGCGGCTGAAAGAGATAGAGCGTGCTCACCGTGGCGAGGTTGCCCAAGACTTCCAATCGGTCGTCAACGAAGTGGGTAATGCCCAACTTCTCGCAGATACCGGCCTTCTCGTGTCGTTCACGGCAGAAGCGAACGCGCTCGCGTCCGATTCCGGTGAGGTCGTAGAAGCGGTGATGGTCGAGCCAGTGCAAGGTCTTGTCCTGCACGCGCTGACCGCACTTCGAGACAAGGAACACCTTGTCGCCGAACCGCTTCTCCACGAGCTGTCGCAAGGCGTCGAAGACGCCGGGCACTGCCGTAGTTCGCAGGTAATTGTCAGTGAAGAACGAGGTATCGGTTCCGTCGTTCACTCGGTCGATGATGACGCCGCCGATATCGACGCCAAGCGTTTCTGCATTCAACGTTCTGTCCTCCTATCAAGGTACGTTTTAACCTAAGCACTGTCGATGTGGTAGTTCAAGTATAGCATAGTCCACTATAAAAGTCAAGAGGCAAAACAAACAAAAAACCCTTATTTCAAGCTATTACTCACTTTTGCTACCCGCTCGCACTTTGTGCTTGCGGGCAAAATTTGGTGCGCCCAGCAGGGATCGAACCTGCGACCGTCTCCTT
>CAYVZN010000009.1:11936-14833 GCA_964456125.1 uncultured Candidatus Saccharibacteria bacterium | reverse complement strand
ATTTGGTGCGCCCAGCAGGGATCGAACCTGCGACCGTCTCCTTAAAAGGGAGCTGCTCTACCAACTGAGCTATAGGCGCTCATGAATTTTTCTTAGTCATTCTCAACACAACAAAAGTCGCGATTCCGGCAAGCGCCCACCAGAAATGGGCGAAGTTTAAAACAAAAACTTCAGCGGTTATCGTGGAAAGATTATTATAATATAAATCTGGAGCAAAGGCAAGCATGGAAGAGATTAAAAAACCGACAGTTACTGTACTTAGAAGAATCAGATGCCACCATTGCCCTTCCTCTTTTTTGGGCAGATGCAGACTTGAATGAAGAATAGATCCAGATATTACAAAAAATACAACAATTACAAGCGCGATAAATAAAATTGACTCTATCACAAATCCTCGGTAATCGGGCATTTCGCCTATATAATTATCAAGATACGGCGCAATCACAATTAAAATAAAACTTAAATACACGCTCAAAAGCAGCAAGGAAAGCCGCCTAGAGCCCGCACTAAATCCATAAAAAAAAACGGTAAAAAATAGAAAAACGACTATTCCAAGATCCCATGATAGTGTGAAGTTTTCCAAAGTTGCGGTAAGATGTTGCATTATATTTCTCGTTTCAACTCTTCGAATAACTCTTGAGCTCTTTTTGATAGGCGCTTGGGTGTTTTGATGGCAATCTTTACATATAAATCTCCGCGATTTTTGGAGTACAGGCGTATCATCCCCTTGCCCTGTAGTTTAATCGTCTCGCCCGATTCAATACCGCTTGGTATTTTCAATTGAACATCGCCATCAATAGTTTTAACATCAATAGAATCTCCTAGCGCTGCCTGCGACATAGAAATTTCCGCTTCAGAATAAATATCATCTCCTTTTCGTATAAAATTATCGTGTTCTTTTATATGTACCCTAACATAAAGATTCCCATACCCCCCCTCGCCGGCCTCCCCCTTTCCGTCAATATTTATAATTTCATCTGAATTGATACCAGCCGGAATTTTTACCGAGATCCGTTCCGTATCCAAAACTCGTCCCATGCCGCGGCATTTGGAGCATTTTTTTTCTGGGATTTTGCCTTCACCCTGGCATGAATTACAGGTCCGTACTTCCATGTACGAACCGAAAAGAACTCGTCTCGTCTCATTAATTTCCCCCGCGCCTCCGCACGCCTTGCATGTATCAAGCCGAGTACCAGGTTCGTTTTTACTTCCGCTGCATTTATCGCATACTGTATATTTCCGAAGCGAAAAATCTCTTTCGGTCCCTGCGAACGCATCTTCTAATGTGATAACAACATCAACCTGGATATTGCGACCTTTTTGCCTTGCTTTAGTCGTAGTGCGACCTCTTCCTCCAAAAAATTCAGAAAATATATCGCCAAAGTCAAACTCCTGCGATTGAAACCCCCTGCCCGAAAATCCGGAGAAATCAAACCCCCCAAATCCTGCGCCAGAGCCACCTGAATTAAAACCAGACCCAAACTGATCGTATTGGGCCTTTTTTTTATCATCCCCAAGCACCTGGTATGCTTCGTTTATTTCTTTAAATTTTTTCTCGTCGCCGTGCTTCGTGTCCGGATGATACTGGTGAGCAAGTTTTCTGTATGCTTTTTTTATTTCCTCCTTAGTCGCGCTGCGCGGTACGCCGAGCGTATCATAGTAATTACTCATAAAACCAACTCTTCTTTTTCTATGATGATTTTTTTAACTTTTAACACGCGAAATTTTAATAATATTTTAATCGCTATCCATCCCATGAAGATTGTCAGCCACATCAATGGCATGCCTATCCCCTTGAATACAAAAAATAATCCGAATAAGTATATAAAGGGCAAAAATTCCTTGTATGGCAGCAAAATCGCCTCTAACTGCGCGTTTATCATATCATGCAGGAACTCGGTAATTGTTTTGTCGCGAACCTCCTTTGGAAATCTCGCAAAAAAATCCTTAACTATTCCGGCAATTACCGCGGGTGGCAAATCAATCACTTTCGGCAATTCTCTCGCGCTAATATCGCCAACATCTTTTATCTTCATGTCTTTGCTAAAATCAGGCACCGAGGGCTTCAGAGCATACTCTATAGGCACAAGTATTACTCCGATAAACTCCTCAGGAAATTGAGGAACCTCGTTGATCTCGCCAATGGGAGATATATTGTAGAAAATGGCGACGTTAAGGGCAAGACCGGTAAAAAATATAGGTAAACCGCGGCGTATTAAACGGCTATATAAAAAATTAACGATCAGTTTCTGCTCCTTTTTTACCGAAATATATCCAAACAGAGTTGTTAGAAAAAGTATTCCGACAGCAAATATATTCTGAAAAAATAAGAATGAAAGCGCGGAAAGCCCCAAGTATGAAATAACAGCAACCCGAAATGGATAAAGCAAGAAATAACTTAACGTCACTGTAACGGAAAGAATAAAAATTGAAATAAAACTAGCTATCCAAATCTGAACCGTAAAATCAGTATATAATCGATAAAGCCCAAGATAAATTAAAAACCAGGAAACAAATCCTATTAAAATCAGGACTCCAGCAAAAAACCACTGGCCTCGCGCAATTTTAGTTTCAGCTTCCTCCATGCGGGTATTATAGCATAATTATTCTTTCTTTTCCTCGTTGGGTTGTGGGTTGTCGGTTGTTGATTGCTGGTCTTTTTTATAAAGCTGCTCGCCTATTTTTGAAAGTGTGGAGCTTAGTTCCTGTGATTTTGTTTTTATTGCTTCCACGTCATCTCCATCTTTCACGGCTTTCAGGGCATCTATTTTTTCTTGAATTTCTTTTTTAATATCATCGCTAACTTTTTCGCCCGCCTCGCGCAACGACTTCTCCGAAAGATATATTACGTGTTCAGCCGAATTTTTAATTTCAATATTCTCGCGTTTTTTCTTGTC
>CAYVZN010000009.1:10578-11836 GCA_964456125.1 uncultured Candidatus Saccharibacteria bacterium | reverse complement strand
GTAGGTATGGTTGTATTTTTTTCAATAAGCCGAGTCATCACGCCTCCGAGAGTTTCAATGCCAAGAGAAAGCGGAGTAACATCGAGTAGTAAGACATCTTTAACATCGCCTTGGAATATTCCGGCCTGTATCGCGGCTCCAGCCGCTACAACTTCGTCTGGATTTATTCCCATGTGCGGCTCTTTGTGAAAGATCTTCTTTACGGATTCCTGTATCGCAGGCATTCTTGTCTGGCCGCCAACAAGCACTACTTCATCTATATCTTCTATCGCAAAACCAGCGTCTTTTAACACCTCTCGGGTTTTTTGTTCCGCGCGATCAATAAATTCCGATACGAGTTCTTCAAGTTTCGCCCGCGAAAGCTTAAGGTCGAGATGCTTTGGCCCGGAGGCGTCAGATGTAATAAACGGGATATTTATAGCGGTCTCCATTGTGCTTGAAAGCTCGTGCTTTGCCTTTTCAGCGGCATCGCGAAGCCGCTGAAGCGCCAAAACATCTTTAGAAAGGTCTATTCCTTCCTGCTTTTTAAATTCTTGAATAATCCACTCTATCAATTTTTGGTCAAAGTCATCTCCACCCAAATGAGTATCTCCTCCGGTGGATTTTACTTCAACAGTATCCGGGGCAACCTCAAGCACTGAAACATCGAATGTGCCCCCTCCGAAATCATATACAACAATCTTCTGATCTGCCTTTTTTTCAAGGCCGTAAGCAAGAGCCGCAGCAGTCGGTTCATTGATTATGCGCCTAACGTTAAAACCCGCTATAGTCCCGGCGTCCTGCGTGGCCTTGCGCTGGGAGTCGTCGAAATAAGCCGGTACGGTTATTACGGCGTCCTGAACTTTTTCTCCGAGTTTTTCCTCCGCGTCTTGCTTTAACTTCTGCAGTACCATAGCGGAAATTTCAGACGGACGATAATTTTTGTCGCCCATTTTTATCTCAACACCGCCCTCCTTTGACTCGGATATATTATAGCTAAGGTGTTTTTTATCGCGCTGCACTGCCGGATCAGAAAACTTCCGCCCGATGAGCCGTTTCGCGGAATATATGGTATTTTTTGGATTTGTAACCGCTTGTCTTTTTGCAAGAAGTCCCACAAGACGTTCATTACCCTTGGATAAAGCCACAACCGAAGGAGTAGTCCTGTTGCCTTCTTTGTTTTCTAAAATTTTTGGCTGACCGGCCTCGATAATGGCCATTGCCGAATTAGTTGTTCCCAAATCTATTCCAAGTATTTTGCTCATAATATTATTTAATT
>CAYVZN010000009.1:0-10478 GCA_964456125.1 uncultured Candidatus Saccharibacteria bacterium | reverse complement strand
GAATTAGTTGTTCCCAAATCTATTCCAAGTATTTTGCTCATAATATTATTTAATTAGTTAATTTTATTACTTATTGGCTAACTTTGGTGTAAAAGTATCCCTACCTATATCTATTCTGATTTGTCATTGCGAGAAAGCCCGCAGGCTGACGAAGCAATCTATAAGCCGAAAAGGATTGCCGCGTCGCTCGCTGCGGCTCGCTCCTTACAATGACGGACGAGGTAGATACTTTTATTTCAAAGTCAGCCCTTTTTATTTAGCTATTTTTACTCTTGCTGGCTGTATAACTTTATCATGCAGCGTATACCCGCGCCGCACCAGCTCCGCGACTTTCCCGCTTTCGATCCCGCATTCTATTTCTTCAGATGATTCATGCCGCGCGGGATCAAATTGATCTCCGGGGATTGCGCTGATCTCTCCGACTCCGATACTTCGCAAAACTTCTTCAAGTTGATTTTTTATTTTTAAAATCCCCTTCATCCACAGATCTTCCTTCAAATTATCTGGCACGGAATCGCATGCGAGTAAAAAGTTATCAAACGCAGGTAGAATTTTCAAAATCATGCTGTCAGCGGCGAATTTACGGAACTCTTGCATCTCCCCGTCTTTCTGTTTGATATAGTTTTGAAAATCGGCCTGTGCTCTCTGCCACCCCTCAAGGTATTCCTGTTTCTCGAGTTCACATTTTTTTAGAAGCTCAATTTTCTTCATAGTATTTCAAGCAACTTTAAATTTTTGCGATAATTCATTCTCATCGGCCCGATAAGCGCGATAAATCCGCAGTCTGGCCTGGATGCCAGCATGCTAAATTCTTGATTTTCAAAAAATGGATTTTCACTCCCTATGAAAACTTCAAGTTCGTTCTTAATTTCTTTTTCGAGGTCCTGCGCGTATTTTTCAAAACGATCAAGCTCTTCGATAATTGCGAGTACTGCATCTCGGGTGCTGAATTCCGGCTTTCTTAAAACTTTATTAAGCCCAATATGCTTTATCTCTCCGCTATCGTCTATAAAAAGCACGACATCGCTTGTCTCTAAACTAAGTTCATGAGCCGCTTCGTTTATTTTGCTCGTAAATTTTTTGCGAAAATTCTTTGCCCGCTTTGAAATAATTTTATCAACAAAAAATCGATATCCGAGTTCGGTAGGAACTCGGCCCGCTGAAGTATGCGGCTGAACAAGATAACCCATCTCTGTTAAATCTGCCATTTCGTTTCGTATAGTGGGACAGCTTACATCCAAAATTCCAATATCAAAAATAGCGCCCGAACTAATTGGCATAGCGTTTTTTATATATTCTTCTATAACCGCGTTTAAAATTTGAGATTGCCTGTCAGTAATCATAATGTTAGTATACAAAAATTATCAATCCCATGTCAAGATTGATAATTTATCTTAAGCGAGCCAACTGATAAGCGTCTTTTTTAAAGCAACTGGCAATAAATTTTCATTGGCCAGTTTTTTTATATCCGCGGAATAAAATTCTATATGTTCCTCTGCGCTTCTGTCTGATATTCTATCCAGCGAAACCTCAAATACTAAATTGATTTCATGGCGCCTTTGGCTATCCTGAATAAATATATTTTCAAGCGCGCCGATAAATTTGGCCTTTTTTACGGAAACCCCAAGCTCCTCCGAGAGTTCGCGCGCAAGCGCGTCTTGGGTGGATTCTCCAAACTCAACATGCCCGCCGGGTAAAAACGAATAATCACGATCTTTGCGCTTGCACAATAAAATTTTGTTATTATCTAAAATTACCGCGCGAGCTATTATTTCGAAATTAGGCATAATATTCTGACGTCATTGCGAGGACTCCGACAGCAGTCGGAGGACGCGGCAATCTTAAAGATTGCTTCGCTCCGCTCGCAATGACAGTTAGCTAGTACCCTTCAAATTCGTCGGTTTTAATGTTATTAGCGTTAATATTCAAATCCTGGAGCATGTTTCTCATCGCGCCCACGAATCTTTCGGGACCCGCGATATAATAAACCGGCAACTTAACATCTTCGATATATTTTTCAAGCATTGCCTTGTTGATATAACTAGTTTCGTAGTTGTCATTCCCGCGAAAGCGGGAATCCAGTTCCGTCATCGTTGCGATAAATTTATAATTAGGATTTTTGCTTTCCAATTCCCTTAGTTCAGTCAGAAACGCGGCATCCTCAAGCGTGTAATTAGAATAAAACATAAATATTTTATGCGGCAATTTTTCGTAAGCCGCTTGCAGCGCCATGCTCCTAAACGGCGTAATGCCAATTCCTCCTACAAGAAATGCCGCGGGCCTTGAAGCGTCATTATGCAGCGTAAATAAACCACGCGCTTCAGTAATTTCCACGCCCGTGCCAATTGGCATAACTTTTAATGAGTTTTTAAACTCTGAGTCGCGCATGCGCATCGCGAAGATCAAATCTTTCTCATGGGGCGCGCTTGCCATGCAAAATACGCGCTTGTTGTCGTTTGTTGCGGTTTGAGTCATCGTAATATGCTGGCCCGCGACAAAATTAAAACCCTTAGGCTTTTCAAAATAAAAAGCCATTGTCGCCCGGGCAATTTCCTTACGGCCTTTAAGTTTAGTTGAATAGCTCGCCAACATAGTTTTTATTCTAATATATTTAAGCCCAAAATAAAATAGCAGCCATTTGGCTGCTCTCATGTAATTTCTATAGTGCATGGCACGCATTTTTGAGTTGATAAATTTTCTTTATTCATGGCATTACCTCGATATTTTTATACTTTCCGGTAAGTATTTGAGGTGCGCCGCTCTACGCGATAGACAGCAATAATTTTTGATTTCTGAAAAATTTCATAAAAAATACGATAGGCGCCGGTCCGACGGCGCCAAGAATTTTGCTCGTTTTTGATTTTTTGAATATCCCCAGAAAAGGGATTTACTGCAAGCAAGTCAAGTGCGCCAATTATCCGTATCTGATCTTTGCGCGGCAAACGTATAATGCAACGCTTAACGTGCCTTGGAACGAGGAGCTCCCAGTTCATGCTTTAATTGGCTTAAGGTAACATATTCATTTTTTGACAATTCATTTCGTGATTTGGCGAAGTCCCGACTTTGGGAAAGTGTTAATTTTACGGAAGATTTCAACTCTAAAATGCGATGCCATACAGCATCTTCGATAAACTCAACTCTGTTTTTGTAGCCGTAATCTTTAACAGACGCTAATTCCCTTGTTGTTCTTTGCGATAATTTTACTTCCATGATTAGATAATAGCAGTTTTATGAAAGTTTGCAACTCCGAGTTCATTCCTACTTTGACCGCATCGTCGGAAACAAAATCACCTCTCGCAGACTATGAGAGTTTGTTAGAAGCGCTGTTAGGCGATCTACTCCGAAAGCAAAGCCGGCGGCCGGAGGCATGCCATATTCAAGCGCCTCGAGAAAAGTTTCATCTAGCCGCTGCGCTTCATCATCCCCGCTTTTTTGCTGTTTTTCCTGCTCTTCAAAAAATTCGCGCTGAAGCACGGGGTCATTTAATTCAGAGAATGCGTTCGCGATCTCCCAGCCATTTATAATTAACTGGAAGCGCGCATCGTAATTGGGATTATCGGGTAAGGGCTTTGCAAGGGGCGCAAGTTCGCTTGGGTGATGAATAACGAATGTTGGATCCGTAATATTCGGCCGAATCGCTTTTTTATAAATAAGATCGCCAATTTGGCCCTTGCTTAAATGTTTTGCAACTTCTATATCTAGTTTTTCTGCCTTTTTTGCAAGAGCATCTCTGTCTAGATCTTCATATTTGATATCTAGATATTTTTTGAAAAGCATGGTGAACTCTACTCTGGGCCAAGGCGCTTTTTTAAAATCTTTCTCCCGCCCCGTAGCCTTAAAAATATAAGCAAACAATTTTTCTGAAAATTTCATTAATTCTTTATAATCCGTATATGCCCAATAAAACTCTAAAGAGGTAAACTCGGGGTTATGCGCGTGATCCATGCCTTCGTTTCTAAAAGACCGGCCTATTTCATATACGCGCTCAAAGCCGCCTACGAGTAATTTTTTAAGATCAAGCTCCGGAGCAACCCTCAAATATAGATCCATATCAAGCGCGTTAAGGCGCGTTTTAAACGGCTTAGCCGAGGCGCCTCCGGGTATTGGTTGCAGTATGGAGGTCTCTACTTCCATAAAGTTATTTTTATCAAGATATTCACGGGAGGCCTTTATGATCGCGCTTCGTGTTCTAAAAATATTTCGCGCCTCCTCACTCATTAATATATCCAAATATCGCTTTCTGTACCTTTCTTCCACGTCCTTTAAACCATGCCACTTTTCGGGAAGTGGAAGCAAGGATTTGGCAAGCATTTTTACATTTTTCAGCTCAAGAGTTTCCTCACCCCTTTTTGTCTTAAACAAAGTTCCTCTTGCCTCTACAAAATCTCCGATATCAAAAAATTCAGTAAAATTCTGATATGATTTTTCGCCAAGAACGTCTTCTTTCGCGTATACCTGAAACTTCCCCGTGCCGTCGGCAATATCAAAAAAGGTTGATCTTCCATGCTCTCGCAGGGTCATCAAGCGTCCGCACAATGTGATCTCCTTTAAATTGCGTGATAGTTCCGCAAATCCCTCGCGCGCCTCCATGATAGTATGTGTGCGTTTAAGATAAATGGGATACGCAGAAATATGCTGCGTTTTAAGCGAAGCGCGTTTGTCAAGACGAAGTTTCTTTATGTCGTCAATTGGCATGTCTTTTGTTCAATTATTCAATGCGCGCGATTTTGTATACTTTGTTTCCGGATGGCGTTGATACGCGCACAGTATCCCCGACACTTCTTCCCAAGATCGCTTGCGCTATCGGAGAATCTGACGCAATTTCGAATTTCCCGGGGTTACCTTCTCCGATGCCGACAATTCGAAATCTTTGCTTTTTCCCGCTGCTTGAAAGCTCAACCGCGCATCCAACCCCTATAGCGCCGAAGGCCTTCCGGTATTCCGGCTGCACAAGGAGCGATGTGCGCAATATATTCTCGATATCTAAAATCCTACCTTCTATAAAGGCCTGATTTTCTTTCGCTTCGAGATATTCCGCATTTTCAGAAATATCCCCAAGAGCCGCTGATTCTTTGAGGCGCTCTGCAACCTCGGGCCTCTTTTTTTTTAACTCCGTAAGTTCACCGCGAAGTTTAGCGATGCCTTCGTTCGTGATAAAATTATCTGCCATACTCGTTACTCGTTAATTATTATTTGTATTAATTGCGATGTCAAGAATTTCCTTTGCAAGCCGCACCGTATGGTTACTATCGTCACCATCCTCTAGCAATACCGCTATCACAACTTCGGGATTTTCGTAGGGCGCGAATCCTGTAAACCAAGCATGATTTCTCGCGCGTCCGGTTTGCGCGGTGCCTGTTTTACCAGCGACGCTAAAGGGGAGACTTGCGAGAAGTCTACTTGATCCGTCGGTGACCGCTCGCCTCATTCCCTCCCGTACAACTTCTAAGTTATCTTTGGATATAAAATTTTTATTTATGATCTCTGGCGTAAGATCTCTATCTCCAATACTGGATACCAACCGAGGTCTAAAAAGTGTTCCTTTATTCGCAAATACAGAAGTTGCGGCCGCGATTTGAATGGGCGTTGCGAGAATATCACCTTGCCCGATAGAGGTAAGATATGTGTCGCCTATGTACCAATTTTCATCCTTAGTTTCCTTCTTCCATTTGGGCGAGGGGATCAAACCGGCGCGCTCTCCCGGAAGATCAATGCCCAGCTCCTCTCCCCAACCAAATTTATGAAGATACTCTTCAATTTTTTTAATGCCGATACCCTCCTGACCCTTATAACCCCCTCCAATCGTATAAAAATAAATGTTTACCGAATCCGCGATAGCCTTTCGCATATCTGTCCAACCATGGGCCTTCCAATCCTTGAATTCGTAATTGACGTCACTATTGTAGACGCTCGGAACCTGTATGGATCCGCCGCTATAAATGAGGAAATCTGGAGAAACAAGCTCTTCCTCAAGAGCGGCGGCGGCGATTATCGGCTTAATTATTGAACCGCTGGGGTATTCCCCGGCGATAGCTCTATTAAATAAGGGCTTTGCGGGATCGTTGATTAATTTTTCAAAATTTTCCTGGGTAATTCCACGCTCAAATAGATTGGCGTCGAAGTTCGGTATGCTGACAAGGCTAATTACTGCGCCGTTTCTGGGATCCATAATAATTACGACCCCTTTATCAATTTTAAGCGCGGCCAGATGATTTTTTAAAACTTTGTGAACTTTCTGTTGTAGTTCGAAATTTATAGAAAGTGTTATGTCCTCACCCCTCTCGGATTCCCGATTTAACTCCTGACTAAAAACTTCGCCTTGTGAGTTTATCTGCTTTACAAGAACTCCTTCATGGCCTCGAAGTACGTTGTCATAAAATGCCTCCACCCCGGCCATGCCGACTCTATTACCGTACGATTCTTCGCTCGTGTAGCCCACAATGTGCGAAAATGAGGTATCTTTTGGATATACTCGCTTCGCGGATTGCCGGATTTCAAGAAACACAAGATCCTTAATATAATCGTCCATAAGATCGATTTCATCTTTTGAAAGTCCTTTCTCAAACTCAAACTCTGAATATCCGCGTCGCTTAGCTTCAAAAATTTTTTGCTTCCAATCTTCCGTGATTAATAAATCGTTCAATTCCTCTTCGGGCGGGAGTTCCGCGGAATTTATAAATATATCATAATATACATCGTTTTGAGCTAACACCTCTCCATCTAATGAATAGATAATGCCGCGCTCGGCAAAGATTGGCAACGCGCGGGAAGAATTATCCTGGGCTTGAGTTACATAGTCCGCGCCTTTACCTATGATCATTACAGCCGTGAATATCGCAAAAAATAAAATGATCGCGATTTGTAATATTTCCAAACCAAAAAACATCTTAGGCGAGATTGGATTCTCTAATTTTCTCGCGCCAAAATCGTCATTTTCAATTTCGTTTATTTTTTTTGATTCAAAAAAAATTTCCTCGGGTTCAATCTCTCCGCTCAAAGTTGAATTTATACGAAACTTTTTAAATACATCGCGTATCATTCGGATTGCCGAGATACAGTATCGCGCAATTTATCGATATTCTCAAGTATAACACCCGTTCCCCGCACAACCGCGGTCAAGGGCTCATCGGCAAGCCTTACCGGTATTTTAGTTTCGTACGCGAGCAGTTCGTCGAATTTACGAAGCAATGATCCTCCGCCCGTAAGAACTATGCCGCTTCGCATCATGTCGGCAAGAAGTTCCGGCGGTGTCTGCTCTATGGTCTCGCGAACCGTGGCGACTAAGTAATCGACCGAACCGGCAAGCGCTTTTCTTACTTCCTTATCACTAATTATCATTTCCTTGGGCAATCCGGATACTAAATCTCTGCCGCGCATCATTATTGTAAGTTTTTCATCAAGCTCAAGACATGAACCCACTTCGATTTTTATTTCTTCAGCAGTTCTTTCTCCGAGCAGTAAGTTGTACTCTTCGCGGGCAAAATTAATAATGTCCTCGTTCATCTTATCCCCCGCCACTCTTACGCTTTTACAGGTTACAAGGCCCCCCAGAGAAATAACCGCGACTTCGGTCGTGCCGCCACCAATATCCACTATCATGCTGCCGATCGCGTCCTGCACCGGAAGCCGCGCGCCAATCGCGGCGGCAATCGGCTCTTCAACAAGATACACTTCGCGCGCACCCGCATTTTTAGCGGCATCTTCGACGGCCTTTTTCTCAACCTCGGTAACGCCCGAAGAGATGCTGACAACTACACGAGGCCGGGGGAAAAGAAAAAAAGGACCTTTATGAACTTTATCAATAAAATATTTCAGCATCTGCTCTGTTATCTCAAAATCGGAAATAACGCCCGATCTCAACGGACGTATAGCGACAATATGCGCGGGAGTGCGGCCAACCATTCGCCGCGCCTCCTCTCCGATGGCAAGCACTTGTCCGGTTTTCTGATTTACCGCTACAACAGAGGGTTCATTGATAACGATCCCTCGCCCCTTTACATAGACAAGGGTATTAGCCGTTCCTAAATCTATACCAATGTCTTTAGAGAATTTACCAAAGATTTTATTGAACATAAAGCAATATCACTTTTATTTCTTTCCTTGAGCTCGACAGAAGCTCTAGAAACCGTACGCTCGCTTAAAACAATACGCACAGGTATTCCAATCAAATCCGCATCTTTTAATTTCTCGGCGAAAGATACATTATCTCGATCATCATATAATACTTCTATGCCGGATTTTTGTAAAACTTTATATATCTCATCGGATTGCGTTTTGATCTTTGAATCTTTCGAGGAAAGATAAATAAGATGCGCACAAAATGGCGCTATCTCTTTTGGCCAGATTATACCGCTATCATCGCTATGTATCTCAACAACCGTACCCATAAGCCGGCTTATTCCAATGCCATAAGATCCCATAACTACGGATTTCTTGTTGCCCTGTTCGTCCGCAAACTCCAGGTCAAATGCGGTGGAGTATTTAGTTCCAAGCGGGAAAATATTCCCAACTTCAATAGCATTTTCTTTTAAAATTTTTCCGCCGCATTTCAAACATTTATCGCCTTCTTTTAATTTGGAAATTTCGCTGTTTTCAGAATAACGGCATTTATCACAATACAACACCGTATCCTCGCCCACCTCCGATACTATCTGAAATTCATTTGTATTAGTCATCGTAAACTCTCCTCCGCCGGCGATCGTATATAGCGGGTACAGGTCACATCTATTAAAAATTCTCAAATACGCCAGCTTTACTTTCTCATAGTAATCAAATAAATCCTTCTCCGATACATGAAAACTATATAGATCTTTCATCAAAAACTCGCGCCCTCGCAAAAGCCCGCTTTTTGCGCGCTCCTCATTGCGAAACTTAGTCTGTATTTGATAAAGAGCGACCGGCAAATCTTTATAAGAACTTATGTACTTAGACGCAATAGCCGTGAGCACTTCCTCGTGCGTCCAGCCAAGCGAAAAACTCGCCTTTTTTGCGTCATCTATATCATCTTTTGTTATTACGTTATATGCCACTTGAAGCCCGAACCTGCCAGTCGCTTCAAGATATTTTTTGTCAACAAGAGCCGGCATGAAAATCTCCACTCCTCCGACGGCATTTATTTCTTCTCGGATAATCTTATTTATTTTTTCGATAACTCTAAAACCCAAAGGCAAATATGAATAAACTCCGGCAGAATTTTTGTAAATAAATCCGCCCCTTGTCAGAAGTTGCGCGTTTTTCGATGTTTCCTCGGCCGAGATATTTTTTAGGGTTTTAGTAAATAGTTGAGACTGCCGCATGCCAATAAAACAACCTGCCATTATTATAGCAGGTTATATAGTTTGGGCAAATATTAATCTCTGTTTAACTATCGGAATTGAGCTCTGCCATTTTTCTTAGATATGATCTTTCCGCAAAGAAACCGACACTGTACAGGCCAGGATGCATATCGAGCCAATCATGTATTTGATCGACGAGGCAAGATAACTGTTCGTATGCCTCCTGAATATCCTTATATGAAATAAACGTATCTATGTTTATCATTCCGCGTGTAAGTCTAGATACCCTCATGCCCTCCGGAATACACATCACAGCAGGAATATGGGACGCTTCAGCCCATCCCTCCTCAATTGCATTGCCGTGAGCAATAGGATCTAAAAAATTTACATGTGCTTCGGCCATTACAACTGCCCAAAGGTAATCAATATCTCGTACCTCTTGCGGGGTTACATGCGGGTGCTTTTTGGGATCAGTGCCATAAATGTGGGGAGCATAGCCAAAAAAGCATCTTTTTCTCTTTGCGCCGTTGCGCTGTGTAGATATAATCTCTGAAGTTTTTACATAACGTGCCTTCTCTTCCTCGCTTGCTCCTGTGAGAGCACCTGCGATATAAAATACAACAGTCCCTCTATGAATCTCGTCATCAGCAAGATTAACAGCATCTGCCACAGCGGGCGTCAGGCGCCCTTCCCTATTAAGCCATTTTACATAATCTTTAAGGGTTACGTATGCTTCTTTGGCGGGAAATCGTGAGTGATAAAAATCATGAAACATTACTTATGCCTCCTTTCCGCGATTTTTAATCTGTGAAATAACCATGGACATAATAACACATTAATTATCAGTTTTGCAATATTTAAATGCACCGCCATGCGCTTGGTTGAAAATGTCATCAATCACTTCCAATGACTTCTGACTTAGATCAAACCCTTAACTCTACAGAGCCCTCATAATACAAAACTAAGACGATCGTCTTAGTTTTGTATATAAAATATGTTTTTGTGTCTCGATGCCTCGTGTTTCGGTTTAGTATATTAAAATTTGGGATATTAAAAAAGCTAAATTTTATTTAGCTTTTTTAATATCCCAGTAAGTCTATAAGCCGAATTCTGTCCCCTCCCCAGTTTTATATAAAACTGGGGAGGGACGAGATTATCTATCTGGACATAGTGTTGCCACTATGCCTCAAGCGTCGCTATCCG
>CAYVZN010000008.1:15478-17303 GCA_964456125.1 uncultured Candidatus Saccharibacteria bacterium | reverse complement strand
TGCATATATTTTTATACTACTCCACCGTCACCGATTTTGCAAGATTCCTTGGCTTGTCAACATCTCGGCCAAGCAATGCCGCCACATGATACGCGAAAAGCTGCAAAGGAATAACGGAAAGAACGGGGGTCAACATCTCAAGGGTTTTTGGGATATAAATTACGTCATCCGCTATATTTTTTATTTTTGCGTCTCCTTTTGTAGCAACAGCAATAACCCGTCCGCCTCGCGCTTTTATTTCTTCGATATTAGAAACCATTTTTTCGTAAACGCTGTCTTTAGGGCAAATCGCGAGTGTAGGAAAATCCTTGTCTATTAAAGCAATGTGGCCATGCTTCATTTCGCCGCCGCTTAATCCTTCCGCGTGTATATAGGATATCTCTTTCAATTTCAACGCGCCCTCCAGGGCTATGGGATAATTATATTTTCTGCCTATATAAATGAAATCTGAAGAATTTTTATATTTCTCCGCTATCTTTTTAATCTCGTTATTCTGGCGCAATACAATTTTCGTAAGCTGCGGCAGCTTCACTATCTCTCGCGCTATTCTCTCCCCGAATACGTAAGACATACCTCGGGGCCTGCCAAGATACAACGTCAACAAAGCCAATATAGAAAGTTGCGAAGTGAACGCCTTGGTGGAAGCAACGCCTATCTCGGGACCCGCGTGATTATACACTCCGGCGTCCGTGGAGCGGGCCATGGAAGAACCAACGGCATTTACAATGCTTATAGCAAGCACGCCTTTTTCTTTTGCTTCGCGAAGCGCGGCTAAAGTATCAGCTGTTTCTCCTGATTGAGAAATAAAAAGCGCCGCGGTATTTTTGTCCAAAATCGGTTTTCTGTATCTAAATTCTGACGCAAAATCTACTTCGGTGGGTATGCCCGCGTATTCCTCAAGCATGTATTCGCCGACAAGCCCGGCATGATAGGCAGTGCCGCATGCCAAGATATGAAGCCGATTTACCTCGCGAAGCTTTTCCTTCACCCGCTCCAGACCCCCAAGCCTTGCCATTCCCTCGTCCTGAATTAAACGCCCGCGTATTGAATTCTCAAGAGATTCGGGCTGTTCAAATATCTCTTTCAGCATAAAATGGGGATAACCGCCTTTTTGAGCTTCTTCGATGCCCCATTCAAGTTCGGTAGCCGGCCTAACCTGCGCTTCTCTGTTCAAGTCCGCAATGCGAAATCCGGATTTAGTAAGTACCGCGATATCACCATCTTCCAGATATATTACTTTATTTGTATGGGAAAGAACCGCGGCCGGATCAGACGCTATCATATATTCTCCCTCTCCGACTCCGATAAGAAGGGGGCTGGACATGCGCGCGGCAACTATTTTGTGCGGGTCTTTCTTTGAAATAACAGCGATGCCGTACGTACCCTTCACAACCTGAAGCGCTCTTCGCATCGCTTCTTCGAGGGTATAACTTGAATACTCTTCTATAAGATGAGGTAAAACTTCGGTATCGGTTTGGGAGCTGAATTTATGGCCCTTTTTTATTAATCTATCTTTTATTTGCTTGTAATTTTCTATGATTCCGTTGTGAACAAGATAGATATTTTTATTGCAGTCTGTGTGCGGATGGGCATTCTGGACACTTGGCTTGCCGTGAGTAGCCCAGCGGGTTTGCATAATCAAAGATGTCCCCAAAATATCATTCCATGGAACTTTTTTTTCAAGTTCCGCGATCTTTCCAACCGCCCTTGAAGAAAATATGCTATTTTTTTCATCCTCAAAAACAGCCATGCCTGCGGAGTCATAGCCCCTATACTCAAGGCGCTTCAAGGCCTCAAGCCCGATCCTGGGATTATTCTGTTTGCC
>CAYVZN010000008.1:2058-15378 GCA_964456125.1 uncultured Candidatus Saccharibacteria bacterium | reverse complement strand
TTAAAAGAGGACGTATGTCCTCTTGTTAGTCTCTGAAGCTTTTTGCGATAGTAAGTTCTTGGATATCCGAAGTTCCTTCGTATGTTACAGTCGCAAGGGCGTCGTGCAGAATAGGCATGGCTATAGACTCTTTCGTATAGCCAAAGCCGCCCTGAATCCGGTAGTTAAACATTGCGCATTCAACTGCAACTTCGGATGCGAATAGCTTTGCTTCAGACGCCTTAGTTATATAATCTGAAAGCCCCTTGTCTCTTGCCTGCGCCGCGCGCATTACATGGAGCCAGGCAGCGTCAGCTTTAGTTTGAAGACGCGCAAGTTCCTTTGCCTTTTCGTCAAATTCCATAAGAGTTTTTCCAAAAACCTTTCTCATCTTTGCGTATTCTTTTGCCTCGTACAGGGCTCGCCTTGCGATTCCAACAGATTGGGCCGCTATATTTACACGGCCATTATTGAGCGTTTCCATGGCAATATGTAATCCGTTGCCGACTTCTCCGAGCACACAGTTTTCCCGCAATTCCACGTTATCCAGCACAATATGACAAAAATGAGACGAAAGAAGCCCCCACTTTGCGAGATCATTCAGCTCTATTCTATCATCCTTTAAGTGTTGCTTATCAATTTTTACAAGAAACGCAGTTATCCCTGCGTGTCTCTTTTTAGATGCGCGCTTAAACTTATCTTTAACCCTTGCAAAAACAATTCCTACAGACGCCGCATCTGCGTTGGTAATGAATGTCTTGTGGCCATTAAGAACCCATCCCCGGCCCCAATCAAATTGTTCCAACTCTGCGGTCGCCTGTATATTTGCTGCATCTGAACCTGCATCGGGCTCCGTGAGGGCGAAACAGCCCATTATATTTCCTGAGGCAAGTTCGGGTAGTAATCGTTTCTTCTGCGCTTCGCTTCCAAATTTCATAATGGGAAATCCTGAAAGAGATTCATTCGCGCTCCACACAAGCTGCAAGCTAGGCCATCCAAAGGCAAGCTCGGCCGCAACTATAGAGGTAGAAAGGCAGTCCGCGCCCATACCGCCGTATTCTTCAGGAAAAGACATACCAACATAGCCCATATCTACTAATTTTTTAAAAAGCTCTTTAGGAAATTCACCTTTTTGCTCAAGTTTATAATAGCCAACAGGCGTAACTTCTTTCTCAACAAATTCTCTTGCTGTCTTCCGTAACATCTCGTGTTCTTCGCAAAGCAGCATTTCAAGACCTCCTAAAATCTTTGTGTTTATAAATGCCCGCTCTCACAAGCTCTTCTATGCCTTCACCGTTTCCAGCGTTTACTCTGAATACGGCCAGCTCCCACCCATCTTTTGATGTTACTGTTCTTGCAAAATCTTTCGCAAGGGCAAAATACCGTTCATCATCATGCATTCCCTCTCGCGCGTTAACAACCAGAATATGCGCCCTTCTATGATGGCCGGCTTTCAGTAGATTGATTGCGTCTCCTCTTGTGTCCGGTAAGGTAATAAAAGTATCCACGCACTTTTTAAGCGCAATATCTGCCTGTGCAGCACCAGTGGTTTCAACAATTACAAAATCCGAGAATCGCGAGACAAGCCTAATAAGCTCTGAAAGACGCACAGTAAGAGATGCCCGCGCTCCTCTTGAGCCAAGGCTTCTAAGAAAAACCCCCTCGTCAATGTAGTGATCTCTCATGCGGATAGTGTCGCCAAGTATTGCGCCGCCGGACTCTTCGTCGGTGGGGTCTATCGCTAGCACAATTACGGTAAAGTTGTCTTTGCGCAATACATCTATAACTTTATCTATAAGCGTACTCTTGCCGCTAGCAGTGGATCCCGTGATCCCCACTATATGCGCGGGGGGTCTTGCCAGCTCTTTTTCGTTCAGAAGATCTTTTACTTTTTTCTTGTTTGTATGAACGCTTGTTATTAACTTTGCAAGCCTTCGCTTACCTTCTAGTACAGTCATTAATTACTTGCCTCCTCATAGACAAACTTGGCTATATCTTCAAATGAGCTGCCGACCGGAAAAAATTTCTTTACTCCAAGAGCCGACAGCGCCTTGAGCTCGCGTGCGCGTATTACTCCTCCGCCAATAACAACGGTGTCCTGACTCCCGGCTTCGCGTAAGTATTGGCTAAGCCTTGAGAAAAATACAATTGGCGAACCTATGTGAGTAGAAAGTCCAACCATATCAACATCTTCTTCCACGGCGCGTTTCGCTATCTCCTTCATAGAACAATGCAACCCGGGATAAATAACTTCAGCGCCAAGGTCTTTATAAAATTCCATAAGCGTATGCATAATTCTGTCGTGTCCATCAAGCCCGCCCTTGGCAAGAAGTATGCGAAATGGCCTTTGAAGGCGATATTTCTCTACCGCCTCCTTCATAGTAGATGTATGGGGATAAGAGCCAAACAAATCCCGCTCTTTATATTCGCCCCATACTTCTTTAAAAGCAGAGCATATTTCGCCCAAAGATGCGTAAGTAGATACTGCTCGTACAAGATACGGCATAATATTCATGTCCTTTTGAGCCGCCTCGCGCAACTCTTGCAGGGCTTTCTCCACGTGAAATTTATTTCGCCATCCCCTTACTCTATTAAGTCTCTCTATTTGATGTGCTTCAAACTCCATGCGCTTTTCCAGTTCTTCTGAAACACTAATGGGCTCTTCGTTTTCATCGCATGAAAATTTATTTACGCCAATAACAGTAATGTCTCCTCGTTCTACCATGCTTTCATATTCAAAGGCGCTCTTTCGAATCATGCGCTGGGGATAGCCCGCCTTAAGCGCGGCAAGCATTCCGCCCATATTTTCTATCGTATCTATTTCTGCTTCGGCCGCCTCTTCTATCTCCATTGTCTTTCTTTCAAATATATATGCGCCTGCTACAAGGTCCGGATACTCACAGATACCTGTTTCTTCCTGAAGTATTTGCTGCGTACGCACTGCTATTTTCGCGGCTTCTTCCGTCGGAGTGCAAAGAACCTCATCCCAAGAATTATTATGCATGCTTTGCGCGCCGCCCAATAAGCAAATGAGATTCTGGATTGCCACGCGTACAATATTATTTTGCGGTTCTTGCCTTGTTAGCGTAACTCCGGCTGTCTGAACATGCATACGGCACCATAATGCTTTTGATGAAATAGGCACGCCGAAACGTTCGTGCATTATCCTTGCCCAAAGCGATCGTGCTGCCCGAAGTTTTGACACTTCTTCTACGATATTATTATGCGCGTCAAAAAAAAACGACAGCCGAGGACCAAACTCTTCGATCTTGAGGCCCCGCTCAATAGACTTACGCACGTATTCTATGCCGGCCGAAAGCGTATATGCCACTTCCTGCACTGCGGTTGAACCTGCTTCTCTAGTGTGATAGCCGCTTATGGAGATCGGATACCACTTTGGCATGTTACGCGCCGCATATTCTATAGTATCAATGACTAATTTTACTCCATACTCTTCCGGAAGAAAAAACTCTTTCTGCGAAAGATATTCTTTTAAGATGTCATTCTGTATGGTGCCGCTTAACTCACCCGGAGAAATTCCTCTTCTTTGGGCCATTGCTATATACATTGCCCATAGCACTGACGCCGGCGCGTTTATTGTCATTGAGACGCTTGTTTTATCCAGCGGAATACCTTTAAATATTCCCTCCATGTCATACAAAGTATCTACTGCCACGCCGTCCCAGCCGGTCTGCCCTTCACAAAGTGGATCATCCGAATCGCGTCCCATAAGGGTTGGCAGGTCAAAGGCAGTGGATAGGCCTGTAGCGCCTTGCTTTAAGAGCATAAGATGTCTACTATTTGTATCTAGTGCAAGTCCATGTCCTGCAAATTCTCGTATAGTTGGCCTGCGAGATTTATATCCTTCTGGGTATAACCCCCCCGTGAAAGGATATATGCCCGGTTCTCCTGCGATAGAAAAAATCCTATTAGTCATTTCTGACCTCCGTATCACTTATTATCAAAGAACTTGCCCCGATCCTTGTCGAAAGGCTCAAATTGTTATATCATAACCTATCCGAAAAACAAATACAGCTTTGAGGTGTGAGCATTGATACAGAAAATATCCGACCTGATATATGAATACGCCTTTTTCTTCTTTCCAGCGGGCGAGCCGCATCCGTACGACTATATCGCGCATTTTACTGTAAGTTTTGTTGGGGTGATTCTTCTATTCTTAATGATCAGGTTGCCCGGCATTAATTTAGGACTTAGTTTTAAAATCTCTTTTCTTTCCGCGGTAGGCATTATGATTTTTGTAGGTATAGTTAAGGAAATCAGCGATGCCAATATCGGCAAGACTGATATGACGTTTGATCTAATAGCAAATGGCCTTGGAATTATAGTCGCAATGCTAATAATAAAAGCCCTTTGGCGATAGCCAAAGGGCTTGTTTTATATTACAATATTCACAACTCTTCCTGGCACTATGATAATTTTTTTTGGAGATTTGCCTCCCAGCCATTTTGCTATTTTTTCATCGGCAAGAACTAGGGATTTTATTTTCTCTTCCTGCATATCCCTGTCAACTTCTATTTGAGAGCGCGCTTTGCCGTTTACTTGAATTACCACACTGACTTTGTCTTCTTTGATTTTTCCGGGGTCATATTCGGGCCAAGGTTCATTGTGGATGCTGGTTTTGTATCCCAACGCTTCGTGCCAGAGTTCTTCGGTAATGTGCGGGGCAAACGGAGCGAGAAGCTTCAGCAAAATTTCTGTATGTTGTATGTTGTATGTTGTATGTTGTATGTTGTTCAGATACTCCATTAAGAAAGCTATGGCAGTATTGTACTGCAAATTCTCAATATCTTCTGTAACTTTCTTGATTGTTTTATGAGTAACTCGCTCTAAGTCGCTTTCAGATTTAGAATTTCGCGTGCCCTTACGAAGCTCTTGAGCGAAGGAGGGGATTTGGGATTTAGATGCCTTGCTTTTTTCTTCTACTATGTTTTGGACTAAAACATAGACACGCTTAATAAAACGCGCTATACCAGCTATCCCCTGGTCTTGCCAATCGCCTCCTTGTTCATAAGGCCCCAAGAACATTAAATACATCCTAAGTACATCAACTCCGTAAGACTCAAAGTAATCATCCGGGCTTATAACATTGCCTCTAGACTTAGACATTTTTGCGCCCTCGCGTATTAAAAGGCCATGCGCTCTAAATTTTTCAAATGGCTCTTCGAAATCTATCAATCCAATATCATGCAATGCCATAGTAACAAAGCGCGCGTACATCAGATGCAACACAGAATGTTCTTTTCCCCCTATGTACATATCAACGGGCAGCCATTTATTGATAACATCTCCATCCCATGGGGGATATTTTTTATTTTTAATTTTTAATTTTTTATTTCCGAGGTTACTTAAGTAACCGAGGTAGTACCATGAGGAATCTAAAAAAGTATCGCAGACATCAGTCTCACGCCGCGCTTCTCCGCCGCATCTAGGGCATCTTGTTTTTACAAATTCTTCTATAGTGGCTAAGGGCGATTTATCCGTTCCAGTCGGCCTAAAATTTTCGGCATAAGGCAACAGAACCGGCAAATCTTTTTCCGGCACAGGAACTATGGCGTACTTCTCATTGTCAATGATTATAAAATCGACCCCTTCTTTTTTATTTTTTATTTTTGATTTTTTATCTTCCCAACATGTACGACAGTACATGATTGGGATCGGCGCTCCCCAGTAACGCTGGCGAGATATCAGCCAATCACGAAGATGATAGTTAACTTTTTTATCGCCCCCTACGAACTCCATGATTTTTTCTTTCGCCTCTTTGGAGGGCATGCCATTAAATTCGCCAGAGGCAACAAGCCACCCCTCGCCCGTGTACGCATTATCAAGCACCGGACAGATAGGATCCGGATAGTTCGGACATATAACCATCTTAACCGGCAAATTGTATTTTTTCGCGAATTCAAAATCTCTCTGATCGTGCGCGGGTACTGCCATAATTACTCCCGTACCGTAGCTTGCCATAACATAATCCGATATCCAAACCGGTATTTCTTCATTATTCGCGGGATTTATAGCTTTAATGCCTTTTAGTTCTATGCCTGTTTTTTCTTTTGCGAGATCTGCCCTCTCTAATTCGGTTTTATTTCTAGCTTTATCAGTGTACGCCAGCACCTCATCCCAATTTTCTATTCCACTCTTTAACTTATCAACTAAATCATGTTCGGGAGCCAAAACCACATATGTAGCTCCAAATAGCGTATCTGGCCTCGTTGTGAAAACCGGAATTGAAAATTTAAAATTGAAAATTGAAAATTGGAGGATGGCTCCCTCCGACCTGCCTATCCAATTTCTCTGCGCGGTTTTCACAACTTCAGACCAGTCTACATTATCTAAATTATTCAGTAATTTATCCGCGTACTTTGTAATTTTTAAAAACCATTGTTCTAGCTCTTTCTGTTCGACGATACTGTCGCAACGCTCGCACCTGCCCGATATAACCTGCTCGTCGGCCAATACTGTTTTACATGAAGGGCACCAGTCAACAGGGGCTTTCGCGCGATAAGCAAGGCCGGCTTTATATAATTGCAAAAAAAGCCACTGCGTCCATTTGTAATAATCAGGACTGCTTGTGTTTACTTCGTGATCCCAATCAAAAATCGCGCCCATTCTTTTTAGTTGTTCTTTAAAATGCGCGATATTAGATTCTGTCTGGTCTTTCGGGTGAGTGCCCTTCTTTATCGCGAAGTTTTCAGAATGTATTCCGAAAGCGTCAAAACCAATCGGCTCAAACACATCAAAGCCGCGCATTCGCATAAATCTTCCGTGAATATCAGAACCGGTAAAAGCATACACATTACCTATATGCAATCCTTCCGCGGATGGATAAGGAAACATCATAAGATTATAATAAGGCCTTTTTGCCTTATTTATATCTACGCTATATGTTTTGTCTTTCTCCCATATATCTCGCCACTTTTCTTCTATTTTGATTGGGTTATAATCCATATATTCCTCTATCCTTACCTCACCCCCCGTCCCCCCTCTCCTTGTTAGGGGAGAGGGGGGCACCCGCATAAGACGTGTATCTAGAGCTCCCCCTCCTCCGACTATAGTCGGAGGAGGGGTTGGGGGTGAGGTAGGTGAGGGGCGTAGGGGGGGGTGAGGTAGTCATGCTAGTTCTGTTTTATATTATAATATCTATATATAAACCTTAGCAGTATTTGAAGTTGCAAAAAATATTGACAAATTATTACTACTGTGATATGCTTAAAATAAGCCTGGAAGCAAAAGGAGGTGCTTATGGCTAGGCTGGGCAGAAAATCGCAAACGCTACCTAGAACATGGGATATAATAAGGGGTGCTGTCAAAGACAAACTTCCCGGGAATAAAACCTTTTATCAACCTCTGGAAGAATTAATAGCCAAGGGGCCAATGTCGTATGGCACAGCTTCTAAAAACCTTACCCTCCTTGAAGAGCATAAGTACATTAAAAAACATACAAATGGCACAATAAGGCTTATCTACATAGATGTTCTAAGGATGGATAACCTTGGCGAAGATATTCTTGGTAAAAAGGAAGAAAGGCCGAAGCTAAGTATCAATACGAGGATCAATACTGCGAAGCCAAAAAATTCAACAACGGAAACTCTAGCCCAAGCGCCGATAAAAAACGCGAGAAATAATGACGTTGTTCTGTTCTTGGACTATGAAAATCTAAAGCATAGATTACAAGAGGCAAACACTACGATGAAGTCCAGCGAACTGATCACTAAAGCAAGATCTTACGGGAGAGTAGTGTTGAGTATGGCGTTCGTACCCCCAAAAACTCACCCAGAAATTCAGATGCGCCTTCGCATTGAAGGATTCAGGATTATGTCTTGCCCTCCGCGAAAAACCATGGGCAAAGATACATGCGATCAATCTATTGAAGAATTCGCAAGATTTTGCCTGGAGCAAACAAACATAAAAACGTTTGTGATAGTATCCGGCGACGGCGACTTCATAGATATTCTGGGCGAAATAGAAAACAACGGCAGAAAATGCGTTGTCTTTCATTACGATTATGCAAAAACCAGCAAAACACTGATTTCTACGGCCGGTGATGTGGTCAACCTTGCCGAAGACACGCAAGCAAAACCCGTACATCCGATTCAACTGCCGGTGCAAACCGTTCAACCAGCGCTGCATGTAAATGGCGCAAATCCATATAACGCAATGCTCTCCGAACTCCGCGATACCGGAACAGTCATAAACAAAAACGATATCCGCTGGGTGTTTCTCAAAGCAGTGATCCTTTGCCTTAGGGATAAATATATTGCCTCTGAAAATACCTTGCCCAGAAAGTCTCTTACGGATCTCAAGTTGGCAGTTTGGCTTGAAGTTCACAAAAACTTTCATGAGAAGCTGACGCAAGACGAAGATTGCCGCCAGGCCCTGGGCGAATTGCGGCGTTTCAATATACTTAAATCAAGGCCGGCTGAACAAGGCAATCCCCGTATCCCATGCTATGTTTTTAACCAAAATCACGACCTCGTACGTCGCATAAGTAACATGTAGGTGACCCGTGAAAGACGAACAGCTCCTAGATCGAGCCCTACAAATGGATCATAACGAGGCCAGAACAATGGTACTGGAATGTCTTGAGAGGCCGTTTGCAGTATCAGACGAAAAGGAGGAGCTTGCGCTAGCACATATCTATAACTGCCTGGATCGCGAATGCGGAGAATTCTGGCAAAGGATGCAGGAGGAATACACCGATCCGGCTTCGCGGGAAAAACTTTTCAGGCACACGCGCCTTGCAAAACTCATGGAAAAACGGCGCGACCATTTATTCCCATCGCTAAATCCATTTTGGGATCAAAGAAATTAAATATAAAAGCCCCCGATTATTACATCTGGGGGCATTTTTTTACAATTTAACACAAATACTTTTTCTATTAACAAAATTCAGCAGATAATCCCAGCCGCCAGCCTTGGTGCTGTTGCCGGACATCTTGTATCCGCCGAACGGATTTTGCCCGACCATTGAGCCGGAAATTTTTCTATTTCTATAAAGATTCCCTACTTCAAATTCATGCGCTGCCCTTTGCCAGTGTTCGTCGTTATTGGTGAATACACCGCCGGTCAGGCCGAATTCACTGTTGTTTGCAAGATGAAGCGCTTCATCAAAATCCCTCGCCTCTATAAGCGCAAGAACCGGCCCGAAAATCTCTTCCTGAAAAATTCGTGATTCAGGAGCAATATTCTCTACAAGCATTGGCGTAGAAAAATATCCCTTCCCAAGCATATCTTCGGAAAGATACCCCCCGATCGCTCTCCCTGTTTTGTGAGCTAAATTTTTGTATTCGTTAACTTTTTTCAGCGCCTCCTTGCTAATCATAGGTCCCATCTTGTTGTTTGGATCTTCGGGAGAGCCTATTCTGATATTCATTATGGCATTATACAGAAGTCTTCCCATTTGTACATACGGCGTACTTAGCAGACCCGCTCCTACTACTATCACGCGCGTGCCAGCGGAACATTTCTGGCCCTGGAAGCTAAATGCCGAGTCAATAACATATTGAGCGGCCTCCTGGACGTCAAAGTCCTCGTCTACTATCATCGCGCCTTTGCCTCCGGATTCTGCCGAGGCGATTACTTTCTCGTGCCTATCGCAAGGCGGAAGAGTAGGTAGAACTTCCCTATTGAAATTGTGCACATTATTTTGAATGATTCGCCTCACGTCTTTTGATCCGGTAAACGCAATTAATCTAACCGCGGGATGGTTCACAAGATAATCCCCTATCTCGTCGCCGTCTCCGGGCATAAAATGAAACACATCATTTGGAATTCCCGTATCGTAAAATGCTTTTGATAGATAATATCCTGTTATAGAGGTCTCTTCTGCGGGCTTGTATATCATAGGATTGCCCATCACAAGCCCGGCCGCGGTGGGCCCTATACTGATCGCAAGAGGGAAATTCCACGGCTGTATAGAAACTCCTATTCCAACAGGAGAATAAACTCCACTGTTTTTCTGCCTCAGCGGGCTTATAATCGTTGCCTGATTAAGCCTGGCAAGAAACGGCGCGTAAGCCGCGTAATATTCCAGGAAGTCTATTGCCTCGCAAAACTCGCCATCTGCTTCCCATCGGGTCTTGCCTGCTTCAAGCATCAGTAGAGCAAGAAATAAATATCTGCGATCGCGAAGAGTACTTGCCGCTCTTTTAAGATACCATGCCCTTTCTTCATGAGACGCCATCATCCATTCCCTGACTTCTCTGCTGTCTTTCATTATACTTATAGCTTCGTCCACGTCTTCTTTTCTCGCGGCACATGTATATCCCAAAATTTCTTTGATATCAGAGGGATTTTCTCTTTCTATATATTTGCCGTCGTGAGATACTTCTCTGCCTGAAATAAGCATGGGAAAATACCTTCCTGATATGCTTCGGCGAACCTTTCCGAGAGCCGCGTCTAAATTTTTTTGAATTTCTGTATTTGAAAAATCAAGTCCGGGTTCGTTTTCAAATTCCGGTAATCTAATCGTTCTTGGCATTCTGCCACCTCCTTAGTTTATACTTAGCTTCTCTCAAAATTAAACGCCGCATCATCGCGCTTCTGCGAAGACCATAATCTTTCCAGGCGTCCTTGCACCAGTTAACTACAAACGGAATATATATACGCACCTGCCAGCCCTCGTTTAACAATTCCTTGCCAAGCCTCCTTCCGAAAGGACCGTAGAGCATCTGAAACTCCAGCATGTGAGGACTTGGCAGAATTTTTTTAGCGGCGTTTGCTTTTTTTCTATCGCATACGGTCGCGACATACGGCACTTGGCCCTCTATATGATTGCGCCGGACAATATAGCAATACCTTTCTAAAATTTCAACAGGATCCGTAATTACTCGCCCCATAAGCTCCCCATAAACTCCCGAACCTTCTACTGCTCTCAAATGCTTGTCCCAAAGATTATATTTATCCATAAGGTCATAAATATCAGCGAGGTGCGCCTGCACGCATTGCCGCACAAATCCCCGGTAATGAAATTTTGATGACATATCGCTAAATACGCTAAAGGTGTCTTCTACATACTTATATGCCTCCGCGTCAAACTCCAACTCAATGCCGGCTTCTTTCGCCCAATCCATTACCACCTCCATGGACTGGCGAAAAAGCCACTTTGAAGATTCAAGGCCGTACAGCGTTGGCTTTATAGCAACATTGCCTTTGTTGTTCTCGTCCATAGAAGAAATAAGCGCTTTTGTTGTCTGAACCGCATTCCATGTAGTTTCTAAACCATCTTGATGTTCGCCAAGTAAGTTATAAGTTAATTTATAGCCCTTGCGCTTTAGCTCTGCGCCTTTTTTGAGCACTTCATCAATATTAAATCCTCCGACAAAATAACGTCCGAATAACTCACAGCCGATTCTATCGATCAATTACTCTGCCTCCATTTTCAACGAACTAACCTTGTTTTCTAGCATATTTTATTGTATTCTGCAATGCTAGCACTTTTACAAAATGAGGTGAATAGAATGAGCTTAGTAGTCAGCTGCCCCAGAGAAATAATGATTAATGAGTCGCGCGTCGCGCTGATGCCGAATGGCGCCGAGGAATTATCGGCTGATGACGCAAAGGTACTTGTTGAAAAATCTTCCGGAATCAGAAGCGGGTTTCCCGATACCTGCTATAAAGATTCGGGCGCCGTTATTGCCCCGTACCTTCGAGTATGGAAAGAGGCCGATATTTTAATAAAAGTAAAACAGCCCCTGGAAGAAGAGTTTAAGTACCTATACTTAAACAAAAATATGTTGTTGTTTTGCTTTCTCCATCTTGCCGCAAACCCTGCCCTTCTTTCCGCACTTTTGAGATGGAAAATAACATCGCTGGGATATGAAACTATCGCGAATGACCAAGGCACTCATATACTTGCCGCTATGTCTAAAATCGCGGGCAGAAAAGCCTTTTTTGATGCCGTAAAATTGCTTGAAAATCCGAGGGGTATGATGATAGGCCCCGAATCAAAAGTTATGATACTCGGTCTTGGAAACGCCGGCGCGGAGGCCGCTAAACTTGCTGCCGCGACAAATCCCAAAATGCTCTATCTTTTGGATAAAAATCCGGAAGTGTTCGCGCCGCTCGAAAAACTTTTTTATCGGCAGATGAAAATTTCTTTCTATAAACTATGGTTTATAAAGCATGACCACGATAATCCCGATGACCAGAAACGGATAGCGCACCTTATAAAAGACGTTGATCTTCTTATCGGCGCCTCGCATATTCCCGGAGAGCTGCAGCAAAAGTTAGTTCCTGAATGGATGATCAAAGAAATGAAACCGGGATCTGTGGCCGTGGATATTTCCATTGATCAGGGAGGATGCTTTGAATCCTCTGTGAGCAACCCCGATCGAGGCAAGGAAATTTTCACAAAGCACGGAGTAATTCATTACTGCGTTCCAAATATTCCCGGAAGAGTGCCTATGGATTCAACACCCGCGCTTTGCAGGGAAACCCTTGCTTATGTAAAACAGCTTGCAAAATACGGCCTAAAGCGCGCTATAGAAGAAAACCCTGCTTTGGCAAGGGGCGTTCAGACATACAAAGGCTGGATAACCCACGAAGGACTTGCAAAAAGCATTGGCCGAGAAGACAAATACAAGCCGCTTAGCGAACTTATAAAATAAGAGGAGGTACGAAATGGAATTTGAAGAGGCAAGAGAGATCGCAAAATATGTTGTTCCAAGACTGCTGGTTCACCTTCCCATAGAGATAAAACTTCAACTCATGAAACCCGGAGAAAACCAAGACAGTTTACTCTCCCGTCTAGTTGAAAAAGCCACGTCAGACATACACTGGGCGGCAGTAGGCATAGAAAACAAAAAACGCGAACAATATATCTAAAGGAATGCGGCATGACAAAAAATAACGCGCTTCCCGATCCTCAAAAATTTATGGTTTGGCCTGACAGAGGATTCCTGCCCAAGCCAGATCCGTTAGAAAAATTGCCACAGGATTATGGACTAATAAATGATCTTGCTAAAGACATGCCCCTGCTCCTTCGCACTAGACAACTGCGCTTGGAATTAGACAGATTGCCGATAATTGACCTTTCTAAACTGCGTGGCGATCAAATCGCCTGCGCGATGCGAAGCTATTCATTTTTTGCAAGCGCTTATGTTTATGCCACCGGAGAAGATACGGCAAAACATATACCAAGGGGGGTTGCAGTACCCCTGCATTACCTCTCAAAACGACTATCCCGCAAACCTATCCTTTCGTATGATTCCTATGGTCCGCAAAATTGGCGGCGCGTAAATAAGGATGGGCCAATAGCGCTTGGCAATATAGAGGTAATACAAAATTTTCTTGGCGGACCGGACGAGAACGGCTTTATATTGG
>CAYVZN010000008.1:0-1958 GCA_964456125.1 uncultured Candidatus Saccharibacteria bacterium | reverse complement strand
ATCATTTATGAGGGCGTGGATGAGTATAATGGCGAACCACAAAATTTCCTGGGAGAAACCGGCGCGCAAAGCGCGATTGTTCCATGCCTTGACGCGATGCTCGGCATAGAACACGCCAATGATCATTTGAGTAAGTATCTTACTGAAATGCGAAAATATATACCGAAAACCCACAGGGCATTTATAGCAAAACTGGAGCTTAATAAATTCGCGTTACGCGGCTATATTCTTGGCCATAGTAATTATTCTTTCTTACGAGATCCATACAATAAATGCGTATACTGGCTATGGCAATTCAGAAAGAAACATTTGGAGTATGCTAATACTTATATACACAGACAAGCCCAAACTAGCCCGGATAATCCAACATCTCACGGCACGGGGGGAACGCCTTTCATGGAATATCTTCTAAAACACGTGGATGAAACGATAGAATATAGAATACCCTAAAAATCAATTCCCAAACGTATATTTGGGAATTTTTTTTCGCAACTTATAATCTAAATACTCTCTTCGCATTTTCTGTTGTCTGCCGGGCAACTTCATCTATGGAGACTTGCTTTATTTCCGCGATTCGCTCCGCGATATACTTTACATTAACCGGCTCGTTACGTTCAGATTTAACATCTGGAGGAATCAAATAAGGCGAATCTGTCTCCAATAATATTCTATCCATAGGAGTTTGTTTTATAACGCTGTCTAAATCTAACTTAAAAATAATTCCGTTGTAGCCAATATAAAATCCTAGGGCAAGAAACGCCTTTAACTGAATTTTGTTGCCGGTATAGCAATGTATAACACCTGGCGGACCAAGAACTTGCCTTGCCTTTTTTTGAGTAATAAGGGGATGACTCTCTATAATAGACAAGAGATCGTCATGCGCCTTTCTGCAATGTAAAATAACGGGCAGTTTATATTCAAGCGCTAAATCTAACTGGTTGTTTAACGTATCTATCTGTCGCAATTTGTAGCTTTCCTGATCTTGGGCTTGCCCCGCGGAGCCTTGCTGTGTCCCTCCGAAGCCCTTGGCGAAGGGGGGGCGAAGTGAGGGCAGACGCCAGTAGTCAAGTCCCACTTCCCCTACAGCAACTATTTTATCAGAGGATTTTATAAGATCTTCATACCGAGCGCGCCTAAAGTCTTCTTTGCGAGTATGAAACTTCGCTTGTCCTTCTACTTCGCTATCATCTACATCTGTGTCTTCAAGGTGTATTGGGTGCAAGCCAATGGCCGCTTTAATAAAAGGGTGATCTAACTTCTCCGCGTATTCCACTGCCCTCTTTGAAGTATCTATCTGAGATCCGGGCATAATAATTCCCACGCCCTCGCCAAGCGCTCTTTTAATTACTTCCTCGCCGTCATCTTTGAACGCGTTAAAATTCACATGGCCGTGAGTGTCTATAAGTTGTGGAGTAAATTCTGGCATATAAAATTGCTATCTTCGGTAAATAGAATGATCTCCAATATTAACAAAGAGTATATACTTCTTCTCAGAAATAAAAACCACGCGGATTTATATGTGATTATAAAACTCCACTCGTTCTTTCCCTTCAGTTTATGTGTCCCGAGGCGAGGATCGGATAAATCCTCGCGAAAAATTACTTCCTTAAGGCGAAATTCATCTTGAATGATTTTTGGCAATTTTGCGAAAGACCTCAGGAATCTTGGCGAATAAAAAAATTTCATTTTTTACGAAATTTTTTGAGAGCCTCGTCAACCGATCCCGCTTCAATAGTTCTCCCGCTCTTGTGCGCAATTCTTGCTTCTATAAAGATGTCCCTTATATATTTATGATTATAAGCAAATCCTCGCTCTGCGCCTGTGATATCTTCCACGATTTTAAGATACGCAGAGGAATGCTGCCTTAGTTTTTTATATTCGATTTTAGGGATAGTTACTGTGTTCACAATAGTATAATAGCATATTATCAAAATTAATAAAACTCAATAAATGCTTAG
>CAYVZN010000007.1:0-17439 GCA_964456125.1 uncultured Candidatus Saccharibacteria bacterium | reverse complement strand
TAGCCCTTGTGAAGATCAAATCTATACTCGGGAAATTTTTTGTGATAGCGAAGCATTGCGCGGTCGCGAGTAACTTTAGCTATTATAGACGCTATCGCGCACAACGCGATTTTTTCATCGCCTTTTATAATTGGCACTTGCTCTCTCTGTAAATTAATTTTAGTTTTACCGTCTAGTATAATTATCCCCGCGTCCTTACCTATTTTTTTCTCTAGTTTTAAAACTGCTCTTTTTGTCGCGAGCTTTGTGGCCTCAAATATATTCACACGATCTATGATCTTTGGGTATATGCTAGAAACTGCCCAATTTACTTTTGCTTCTTTAATAAAAAAATCATAAAACTCTTCACGTTTTTGCGCCGTAAACTTTTTTGAATCACGCAATCCGTACACAGGTCTAACCTGTGTAGTATAGACCGCGCATGCCGTAACTGGTCCTGCCAGCGGCCCTCGCCCAACTTCATCCACTCCGGCAATAATTTTATAACCTTGCTTTATTAATTTTTTCTCATAGGAAAAATCTAAAGGCATTTGCTATATATAATCTTAATACATATAATCAAAATAGCATGGAACAGAAATTTACTCATCTACACGTTCATAGCCACTATAGTTTGCTCGATGGCCTCTCTAAAATTCCCGATCTTTTAAATTATGTCAAAGAATTGGGCATGGACTCTGTCGCGATTACCGATCATGGCGTGCTCTATGGAAATATAGAATTCTATAAAGAAGCGAGAAAGCGCGGCATTAAACCTATTTTTGGCCTAGAAGCTTATGTGGCTGCAAGAACCATGTACGACAGACAGCCGAATATAGACGATAAAAGATATCACTTGACGCTCCTCGCCAAAGACAACCGCGGCTACCAAAACCTCTTAGCGCTATCCAGCAAATCCCACCTTGAAGGATTTTATTATAAGCCCCGCGTTGATAAAAAACTCCTTTCGGAGCATAGCGAGGGCTTGATAGCTTTATCAGGATGCCTCAATGGTGAAGCCCCTAAGGCAATACTTTTAGGCAAAATGGACGATGCGGAAAAAATTTTACTGGAATATTCGGAAATATTCGGCAAAGATAATTTCTATATCGAATTACAGCATCATCCAAATATTCCCGAACAAATAAAAGTCAATTCCCAACTTATAAAACTTGGTAAAAAACTATCCCTGCCGTTAGTTGCCACCCAAGACTCGCATTATCTTAGACCGCAAGATGCCGAAGCGCAAGATATACTGCTTGCTATCCAGACCGGAGAAAAAACTACGGATGAGAAACGAAAACTCTCTATGAAAGATGAAGATTTTTCCTTGACATACCCCGCAGCGATGCGCGACGCATTTCGCGATTTACCCGAAGCAGTTTTAAACACGCAAAAAATCGCGGACCAGTGCAATGTGGATCTTAAGCTTGGAAAATATCAACTGCCGTATTTTTCGGTTCCGGCCAATCATGACGAAAATAGCTATTTAAGAAAACTATGCGAAGAGAGAATCACAAGTAGATACGGCGAGGCAGGTAGTGGTGAGAGCATTCTCACCCGCCTAAACTACGAACTCGGCGTCATAAAACAGACCGGATTCGCGTCTTACTTTTTGATAGTGCAGGATTTTGTAAATTGGGCCAAAAATCAAGGCATTGTAGTCGGCCCGGGAAGAGGAAGCGCGGCTGGCTCCATAGTCTCGTACCTGTTAAATATAACTAATGTAGATCCGCTAAAATATGATCTGATCTTTGAAAGATTTTTACAGATAGACCGCAACGAACTTCCCGATATAGATATAGATTTTGCAGATACCCGGCGGGATGAAGTGCTTGAGTATGTCGCTCAAAAATATGGCCGGGAAAACGTCGCGCAAATTATTACTTTTGGAACTATGGCCGCGCGCGCCTCGGTACGCGATGTGGGCCGCGCGCTTAGCTATCCGTATGAATACTGTGATAAACTGGCAAAAACTATTCCGATGATGATGACTTTTGAACAAGCCCTGCGGGACAGCCAGGAATTCGCCCTGATTTATCAGGGCGACAGAGACGCGCGGCGCGTAGTTGATGCCGCTCGAAAACTGGAAGGAGTCGCTCGCCACGCCTCAACCCACGCGTGCGGAGTTGTGGTCACAAAAGATCCCCTTACAAAAATAGTGCCCGTGCAATTATCTTCGCGCGGAAACAAGGCCGTAATCTCTCAATACGGAATGCACGCGATAGAAGACTTGGGTCTTCTAAAAATAGACTTTTTGGGACTTCGCAATCTAACTATTATAGAAAATTCCCTGAGTCAGATCAAGCGCATTCATGGAATAGAAGTAAACATAGAAACAATTCCCCTTGACGACGAAAAAACCATTGAGCTTTTTCGTCGGGCAAACACAACGGGGGTATTCCAGTTTGAAAGCTCCGGCATGAAACGCTATCTAAAAGAACTTCGCCCCACAAAATTCGACGACATTATCGCGATGGTCGCCCTATATAGGCCCGGGCCCATGGAACTTATACAGGATTTTATAAATCGCAAAAATGGAAAAACTGAAATATCTTATTTGCACCCAAACCTTGAGCCGATACTAAAAAGCACTTATGGCATCGCTGTCTTTCAAGAGCAGGTGCTCGAGATCGCGAGAGAACTTGCCGGCTTTAGTTATTCGGAAGCAGACGTACTTAGAAAAGCAATCGGGAAAAAAATAAAAGAGCTTCTGGATGAACAGCGCGAAAAATTCGTTCGTGGAATGATGAAAAATGGCATAGTAAAGGCAACCGCCGAGCAGTTGTTTCATTTCGTGGAGCCCTTTGCGCGATACGGATTCAACAAAGCCCATTCAACCTGCTATGCAACCGTGGGGTTTCAGACGGCGTATCTTAAAGCCCATTATCCGTCTGAATTTATGGCGTCAATACTAAACGCGGAACAAAGAAATATAGATCGCATTTCTTTTCTCATAGACGAGTGCAGAGAAATGAATATTAAAGTCTTGCCCCCGGATATAAACGAAAGCGACAAGGGATTTACGGTATCAAATCAGAATATTAGATTCGGGCTTGCTGCCGTAAAAAACGTAGGCGAACATATCGTTTCCGAGATCATCCAAGAACGAGAGCGGCATGGCCACTTTCAAAGCATTGAAAATTTACTGGAGAGGGTAAATGATAAAGATCTCAATAAAAAATCTCTTGAGAGCCTGATAAAATGCGGGGCGCTTGATAAATTTGAGGAACGGAATAAGCTACTTGAAAATATTGATTCTATTTTAAAATATTCCAGAAATCAAAAATCATTAAAAAATTCCAAGCAAATAAGCCTGTTTGCAGATCAGCCCGCGTTCGCGAGCACGCTTTACTTATCCGACAAAGAACCCGCCGAACAAAAAAAGGCACTCGCGTGGGAGAAAGAGCTTCTTGGATTTTATCTATCCAGCCACCCGCTTATGGAATATCGGGAAAAACTTAGTCCTTTTCAAAAAATAAAAAATCTGAAAATCACAAAGGATGAAAGAAAAATACTCTCTATCGCGGGTATGATTTCCAGCATTAAAAAAATTACGACAAAAAGCGGCCAGCCAATGCTGTTTATCGGCATTGAAGACTTAACCTCTAAAATAGAAGGTCTTGTGTTTCCCTCTATATTAGAAAAAAATCCGGATATTTTTATAGAAGGCGCTGCGGTCAAAATAAAAGGCCGCCTTTCAGATAAAGACGGCACTCTAAAAATTTTATGCGAGGAAGTAAAGGAATTATAGTAACTTAAAATGGTCTCCCCTACGCCATATTTCTACTGCCACTTCTGTCGCGGGAATCTTAAGGCCGATTTTTCTTCCCGCTTCTTGCAAACCCACGGGGTGCTCGGTTCTATCCAGAAATGCGCGCAGAACTTCCTCATTGGTGCGGCGCTTCAATCCCAGCTTTCTCCAGAGATCATTTCGCTTTGATTCCGGCCTTCCGAATGTCGCAAGCGTTCTCGGCCACCAGAGATCAAACTGCTTCTGCACGAGGACTGGATACATTATAAATAAACTAGCCATCCATGTGTCGCCGTGATGAATATGCTTATTTTCTTCGCTCATGGTTCGTCTGTTTGCTTCAGCCCAAGGCCCAAAACTGGAATCTAACGTATCCCTAATCTGCTCTCCCGCGCCTCTGTCTTGAACAAACTGAAAGACTCCGAAATTAATCCATGTCTCAAGATCATTATCCGAAATCAGATCATAATAAAAAATATTAACACGAAAATCTTCAGTATACCTCCTGCCGCGCGGTAACTTCTCGCCATGTTTCAAGCGAAAACTATATACCTCCTGATAATCTTCAACCCATTTATCTGCGTCAAAACCAATGTTATTTAGGATTTCGCGAATGCGATTCCCATGGGTGAACTCATCGTGTACTATGGCCGGAACATCTTTAAGCTCACGGGCAGAAAATTTAGGGGCTATAAACGTAATCGGCATATAGCCGTAAGCACCAACGTATTCGGAATCCATTTGCGCTACAAGCAGCCAGATCAGCTCATCAAAGTATTCCTGCGTCATATGCATTCGAAGCATGATTTTCTCACCGGTACGAATCATGCACATTAGTGTCTGCTCATCATTCCACCTATAATAGTTATCATAGTCAAAAGTAAGATACGGCCTAAGTTTCTGATCTATCATCGCCATTCACCCCCAAACCCCGATTAAACCTCGGCTTACGCTTTTCCCTGAACGCCGTAAGTCCTTCTCTGAAATCTTCGCCTTGCTCGAGTAACGTCTGCATCTTGAGCTCCATCTTAAAAATACCATTTAGAAATTTTTCTCTCATATCTGCGTTTAGCAAAACTTTAGTAGCGCAATATTCGGCAAGAGATCGATCCCTTCTTAGGCGATGCGCAAATTCATTTATACCAAACTTCATTCTTTCCATATCAAAATAAAGAGCGCTTATTATACGAAAATCCTGAAATTCACCTGCGTTTCTTGGTTCACAAACCTTACTAAAAGTCATGTGAGTTCCCGGAGCAAGCCATTTTTTAGTTTCCTGATATCCAACCAAACGTCCTAATAGCGGCACCATGCCAGCGTCGGGCGTGAGGCCGATACCTGAAAATCCAGGAATAAGCATATTTTTGTCGCCCTCAACCGCAAACCGCTCATCGCATGCAAGCGCAATAGATAATCCCGCGCCTGCTACAGTGCCATTTAGAGCCGCGACTATGGGTTTTGCGGATTCGAGTATCTGCAATATGATTTTGTGATAAGAGCCGAGGGCTTCGCGCGTAAACTCTCTTTTTTCTTCGTCTGATGCGTCAAGATCTATATTCCGCAAATCCTCGCCCGAGCAGAATGCCTTGCCGGAACCCGTAAGTATGCAGAACCACTCGTCTTTTTCATTTGCGAAATTCGAAAGCGCGTCTGATAGCTCACTCGCCATTTCTCTGTTAAACGCATTAAAAACTTCGGGCCTGTTTAGCGTAATAGTCGTTATCCCATCGTCCGTAGTTTCGTACAGGATATTCTTATATTTCTGACTAGTCATTATTCACCTCCTTTAGTCGTCTTGGGTTAATAGCTGCCCCATACTTATCGTCGCCCATTTCAGCGGCTTTCTTTATAGCGGCCGCCCCTTCTTTGCTTGGGTGGTATCCGTGCACCAAATGGGGCCCATCACCAGAACAATCCTTGTCTCTACAGTATTGGGGGCCTTCTACTATGCCCTCGCCACGACAGTGATAACATTTCTCCATACCCTCACCCAAAAATCGCGGGACTTCACCCTCTCCCTTACATTTTCCGCATAAAGCAACGAACATTTGATTACCGAATTCGTTAAGCTCATCCAGCCAGTCAATGAACCAAACCTCATCTTCTAGGTCATCGTTGTACCATCCCTTATAATGCTCTCTTATATATTCCTTTGTTCCTTTCCATTCACGTACTTTTTGTCTCTTGTCTAATTCTTTCTTTACATCCGACACTATGCTGTTTAATTCCGCATTTTTGTCCCCTTCGCAATGTCTTTCCAAATAATCAGCAATAGCTCGAGTTGCCTCAAAATGCGTACGAATCATTTTTTTCTGATACCTCCTTTATTTGAATTGTTAATTTACTGAATTGTTTATAGCATAGTTTGTCTGCCCACGCCAGATCTTGCGTAGCTATGCTATTGACATTTAATCGCGCAAGCGCTAGACTTATTAGCGTTAGCGAGAGAAGATTGGCTAATTTTTCTAGGCCATTTTTTATTTCCTATTTTATGTCTTCCATGCAAAGCTCATTGTACAATCCCATGCGTCAGGAAATATTATACGGGAGGTTTCGTATGCTGATCCTTGCTGGCGCACTTTTGTGGACGGTATTCTTCACGGTCTCGGTTTTTGCTTCGGAGGGAACAGGGGAAACTGTTTCTCATGGGAGCTATGCTCTCACGTTCCTCGGCATCGCGGTGCTACTGTTTTTCGCGAAGCTCGCGAGCCTGGTGGAACGCTTCGGACAGCCCGCGGTTTTGGGTGAGCTTGTGATGGGCGTTATCCTTGGAAACCTTATACTATTGGGTATTCCCTGGTTTGAAACTTTCAAACACGACGCCATCCTTAAGTTTCTCGCAGAACTTGGCGTGGTCATCCTGCTGTTCCAAATCGGCCTGGAATCCAACATCACCAAGATGCGGCAAGTCGGAATCCGGGCATTTCTGGTGGCTGTTGTCGGAGTGGTAGCGCCCTTCGCACTTGGCACCTATATCGTAGGTCCCCTACTCTTGCCTGGACTTCCTTCTACTACGTATCTCTTCCTTGGGGCCGCGCTTACGGCCACATCTGTAGGAGTTACGGCGCGCGTGTTCAAAGACTTGGGCAGACTGCAAATGAGAGAAGCTCAAATCGTTCTAGGAGCTGCTGTAATCGATGACGTGATCGGCCTCATCATCCTTGCGGTGGTTTCTGCCATTGCGACATTGGGAGCAGTAAGCCTCGGCGCCATCAGCCTCATTACGGGCAGGGCCATCCTATTCCTCATAGGGGCTGTTGTCGCTGGACATTTCCTAGCTCCATTCTTGGGCAGAGTGCTGTCGAAGATCAACACGGGCGTGGGCATGAAGTTCACGCTCGCCATTTCCTTCGGACTTGTGCTTGCCTATCTTGCCCAGGAGATAGGCTTGGCCCCCATCGTAGGAGCATTCGCCGCGGGACTCGTGCTCGATCCGGTTCACTTTAAGTTCTTCCGCGACCCTGAAGTCGTGGAAAATATAAAAGAAGCTGTAGACCAAGCAGAATCCGAAGTGAAATCGCGCGTGCACGCAGCTCTCGCTCGATATTCTCATCGACATGTCGACGATCTCATCGAACCTCTTGCGTTTTTCCTAGTTCCGCTCTTTTTCGTCATCACAGGCATGAGCGTTGATTTAACAACGCTCTTTGATCTTCCGACGGTTCTTGTCGCGCTGGGGATCACAGTCGTAGCTTTTGTAGGAAAGATTGCCGCAGGGCTTGCCGCGGGAGGCAAGGCGAGTAGCAAATTGCTCGTAGGCATCGGGATGATTCCGCGCGGAGAGGTCGGGCTCATCTTCGCGACCATCGGCTCCTCGCTTGGCGTTGTTCCGCCCAACGTATTCTCGGTGATCGTCATCATGGTCATCATGACCACTTTGGGCACTCCACCAATTCTTGCTCTGCTCTTAAAGCGTAGCAAGACATAAAGCACGCTTCGTATGCTAATATTGTATTAGACGTGGCAATCTACTATTGATTCGCCCGATGGCTGGCGCTGTACTGCGGAAAGATACGAATACAAACAAAATTGGACGCATGGCTTTATGGCCAAGTCTGACCATCCCCAAGAAAAACCTCTAGCAATGTCCGCGGTTAAAAACCGTGGGCTTTTTTCTTTTTCTACGCTCCGTGGCAGTAGCTAGACAAAATAAAAAGAGGCATTGTATTATACACTGATGGCAGAACAAAGAATCCCCCCGCAAAATGTTGAAGCCGAGCAATCCGTGCTTGGCTCTCTAATGCTTGATAAAAACGCTATAATCAAGATAGTGGATTTTTTGCAGCCCCAGGATTTCTACAGAGATACGCATCAAAATATTTATAAATCAATGGTGGGTCTTTTTGAACGCCGCGAACCAGTAGATATTTTAAGCGTTACAAGCAGATTGAGAGAAATTGGAGATCTTGAAAAAATTGGCGGCCAGGCATACCTCGCCGAGCTTGTAAATTCCGTGCCGACCGCAAGCAGCGTGGTTCACTACGCGAGGATTGTGCAAAGAAAACGAATTCTTCGAGATCTCATCACGGCATCTTACGACATAGCCCAGCTTGGTTATAAAGAAGAGGAGGATGTAGATGTATTATTGGACGAAGCGGAAAAAAGAGTGTTTGGCATATCCGAAAAATCTCTTAGCCAAAATTTTATCCAAGTAAACGCTTCACTTGAAGAAGCGTTTAACCGAATTGATAAACTTAGCAAACACGAAGGCGAGACACGCGGCGTGCCTACGGGGTTTGCGGACTTGGATAACTACTTAGCCGGGCTTCAAAAATCCGACCTTATAGTGCTTGCCTCGCGCCCGGGTCTCGGAAAGACGTCTTTCGCTCTAGACATAGCGCGAAATGTATCAATACAAGCAAAAAAAACAGTCGGGATATTCAGCCTGGAAATGTCTCAAGAACAGCTTGTGGACCGCCTAATCGCGTCTCAATCAGATGTTGATCTGTGGCGAATACGTACGGGAAATCTTTCAAGCACAGGGGACGACAACGACTTCATGCGAATACAAAATGCTCTGGGAACACTCTCGGAAGCTCCTATTTTTGTAGATGACACGCCCTCTCCAACCATTATACAAATGAGGGCCATGGCGCGAAGATTGCAGTCTGAGCACGACCTTGGTCTTGTAATAGTCGACTATCTTCAGCTCATTCAGCCTCGCACTATATCTGATAATATGGTACAGCAAGTAACTGAAATATCCCGCTCTCTAAAGGCTCTCGCGCGAGAACTCAACGTACCAGTGTTTGCTTTATCCCAGTTATCTCGCGCCGTAGAAAGTCGCTCCCCCCAAATCCCGAGATTATCCGACCTAAGAGATTCCGGATGTCTCGCGGGTGATATGTTAATTACAAGAGCAGATACAGGCGAGAGGATTCCAATTAAAAAGCTCGCGGAACGCAGAATTCAAGAGCCCATTCTCGTAATGGCCTCAGGGGGTGATTATAAAATTAAGCCGTATCGCATGATAAAAGTTTTCTCCTCCGGCAAAAAAATGACCTATAGCCTAAAAATGCGCAGTGGAAGATTTATTAAGGCATCGGCTAACCATCCTTTCTTGAAATTGGGAGGATGGACGCGTCTCGATCATCTTAAGGTTGGAGATAAAATAGCCCAGCCAAGAAATTTCACTCCGTTAAATCCTAAAAATAAACTAACAGATAATGAAGTTATTCTCCTCGCGCACCTTTTGGGCGATGGGTGTATTTTACCAAACAGACCATTTCATTATACAAGTGCCGACTGGGAAAACATACAAACAGTGGAAAAATCCGCGAAATCACTTTTCAACATTAATGGACGAGTTGTAAAACAAAAAAATTGGTGGCATATATATCTGCCGAGCCCGTACCGCCTTACACATAACGTACACAATCCCATAACAAACTGGTTTTCTAAACTAAATATCAAGCTTGTCAGATCATATGAGAAAAAAATCCCGGAAAGCATATTCCAGTGTGATAACTCAAAAATCGCGCTATTCTTAAAACACCTATGGGCCACTGACGGCAACCTAAGCTGGAAACGACTCCACGGGAGGAAACTAGCCGGCGCTATTTACTACGCAACGAGTAGCCCCACGCTTGCTGAACAAGTACAGCATCTGCTTCTTCGCCTAAATATACAAAGCTCGCTTCGGAGCGTATCCTCAAAAAAATATCGAACAATGTATCACATTTGCGTAGAGAGCTCTCCGGAACAACTTAAATTTCTCAAAAAAATCGGTATTGCGGGCGAGAGAAAAAAAATCATAGCGCCCCTTGTAAAATCATTGTCTTTCATACGCGCTAACACCAATGTGGACGTCATCCCCAAAGAAGCGTGGCAAACGACCATAGTAAACGCAAAAAATAATCTGGGCATAGGATGGCGAACCGTATCTCAATATATTAATGTCGCCTACAACGGGAGCGCCTTGCACAAAAATGGAATAGGAAGAGAAAGAATGTCGCGACTGGCCGTGGCCCTGGAAAGTCCTAAACTGCACAACTTGGCAAACTCCGATATATTCTGGGATAAAATTGTTGAGATAAAAAAACTACACATTGAAAAGGTTTATGATGCGACGGTAGAGGGCGCGCATAACTTTGTTGCAAATGACATCATAGTGCATAACTCCATAGAACAGGACGCGGACGTTGTGTTATTTATATATCGCCAGGATAAAGACAAAGATGATTCGCCTAAAAAAAACGTGGCTGAAATTCATATCGCAAAACACCGCAACGGCCCCCTCGGAAAAGTGCAGCTTTACTTTGACGAAAGAAGAGTGAGCTTCAAAGATCTGGCAAAAAATTTTGATTAACACGATGCTTCCCCATCAAATTCAAAACCTAATAGGCCAATTTACTAAATTACCCGGAATCGGCCCGCGCCAGGCAACCAGATTTGCTTTTTATTTACTTAGAAACGATCAGGAAATATCGTATATCGAAAATACTCTAAAATCAGTTCGGGAAAATGTTAGGCTATGCGGAAACTGTTTTCTACCCGGCCAGGGATCCCTTTGCTCGATCTGTGTAAGCTCCAAACGAGATAAAAATATTATATGCTTAGTGGAAAAAGAAACTGACGCGTTAAATTTAGAAAAAACCGGACACTTTCAAGGGCATTATTATGTGCTTGGGGGCTTTATAGACCCATTAGAAAAAAATAGCATCGCCCATGAACGCCTAAATCTGCTTATGCAGAAATTGAAAGATAATCCCCCTTTAGAGCTTATCCTTGCTCTAACGCCCCGCCGCGAAGGAGACTTTACTTCCTTATATATAGAAAGGCAAGTCAAGCCCCTTATCGCACAAGGGGTTAATATAAAAATAACCCGCCTTGGGCGAGGTTTATCAAGCGGCGCGGAGCTTGAATACGCTGACGGAGAAACTCTTAAAAACGCGATGGCGGGAAGGCGCTAAAAAAAACGCCTCATTTTTTTGAGGCGGTTTCTTTCTTCGGCGATTTCTTTTTTGCGGCCAAGCTGAGCTTGTCTGCGGCAAAGCTGAGCTTGGCTGCGGCAAAGCTGAGCTTGGCTGTGTCCAAGCTGAGCTTGGCTGTGGCCGAAACTTTCTTTTTCGCGGAGGCGGCTGATTTTGTTTTTTTTGCCGCTTTTTTGCCGATGCTTATTATTTCCACTTCAGTGAATAACTGCCTGTGGCCTTGTTTTTTGTGATATCGTTTTTTCGCCTTATATTTATATACTATGATTTTCTCGCCATTGCCTTGCTTTAGAATCTTACCTTTTACGATATAATCTTTTATGTATGGCGCGCCTACTTGGGTTTCTTTATCGGAAAAAAGAAGAACGCTATCAAAAACAACTTCCTCGCCATCGGGAGTTTCCAGTTTCTCTACCTTAATTTTATCTCCGGGGCTTACAATATATTGCTTGCCGCCGGTCTTTATTATAGCAAACATAATTGGATGGCGAGCCTCGCCCTGCTGGGCGGGCCGCCGGTTTTAATAATAGCAAAAGACATATTTTTATTTTCCGCTTTCTATGCCTAATTTCATTTCTATATATTTTACTCTGGCAGTAAGATCTTCGAATTCATCGGCATAAACCATATCTTGCTTAATTTCTTGTATATCTCTCTCAATACGGCTAAGCCTTGCGTTCATTTGCTCCATTTGAGCATCTATCAACTCAAATCTTTTATCGATCTGTTCAAATCTTTTATCGATCTGTTCAAACCTTTTATCGATCTGTTCAAATCTTTTATCGATCAACGCAAATCGTTTATCTGTCTGCTCAAAACGTTTATCAACTCCGGCAAAACCATTCGCCACCATTCTCGCTAAATCATCAATACTTTTATCAACGCGAGCAAAGCCCTTGCGCATTTCTAGGGCCAAATCATTAACCGTTATATTCTTACTTTTCTGTTTTACTGCCATATTCCATACCCTATCATCGATACTATCCGGGGTCAATAACCCCTCGCAATTACGGGGAGATTCCTAATTTAACATCACAGCTTTCCCCCATTTATCGTATTCATCAGAACAAGTCAATAAAATTATCTGAAAGTTTTGACTAAGGCGCTTTAGTATTTGGCGAACTTTTGCTTTGCGTTTTTGATCAAAATTGCCAAATGGATCATCTAAAATAACTAAAGGCCGCGCAGATTGATATAGCATCGAGATCAAAGCGAATCGTGCCACGAGATAAAGCTGTTCGAGCGCGCCTTGGGATAAATTGCCTTCCGGCTCTATTTCTTCGCCTTTCTCGTTGCTAAACACTTTTATCTTCATACCGGGCTTTATAAAAATTTCGCTGTATTTTCCTTCTGTAATTTCGGAAAGAAATTCTGAAATATACTCCTCTAGTATTTTGCGCGTAGAGCTAAATGTTTTTTGCTGCGCCTCATAAAGTGTCTCCGAGAGAACCGTAAATACCCGCTCTTTGTTTCGTGCTCCCTTCAACTCCTCTTGAATAGAGAATATTTTCTCCTCAAATCTAACTATATCTTCGCGAGGAGCGCTCTCGCGAGAAATCAGAGTTTCAAGCTCAATAACCTGTCTATCCATTTGAAAAAGTTTTTTCTGTAATCTTTCAACGTCTCTTTCGAGAGTTGCCTGCTCCTCGCGTGACGAAGGACGAAGTTTTTGTTCTTTTATTTTTACTTCCTCGATAGCAATTCTTTTCTCAACCTCTTTTATTCTCTCGGTTACACTCTCTTTTGTTTCGCCTCCAAGCATTCCTTCTATCTTACTTGATATATTTCCCAATTTTATTTCTTGATCATGGAATTCCTTTTTTTTCTGTTCTATTTCATCAACACTGCCTACTCTAAATAACGTAAGTTCTTTTTTAAGGATATCGCCTTTCCCCCTTATTTCATCCCGAATTTCCGATAACTTGCCCTGAAGTTTTTTTTGCGTCATCCGCGAAAAGAAAAATTTGGAAAAACCAGCCCAAAAAGAAAGGATGCCAAACAACGCCCAACTAAAAAATAAAGCGGGATGAATTATGGTTCCAAGAAATCCCAATACAAGTAAAATTCCTCCCGAAATTAAAAATCTAGGATTAATAGTTTCGCGCACTTTTATACCGCGCTTCTTCATTTCCTTGATTTCATCTTCTATACGCGAAATCTCATTGCTTAGATTTTCTAAATCTTCCGCGAGTCCCGTATACTTTTTTAAGTCTATCGAAGCAAATTCCCTCAGCGACTCTAAATTTCTTTTGATATCGCTTCTCTGGGATTCTAACTCTCGCATAATGTCTATTTTCTTGCGCAGAATATCATGTTCCGAATTTAGCCCCTCCAAAACTTTGCTAATCTCGAAATACGCGATTGCATTTTTATACATACGGTCTTTCACGTCAAAACTTTCCTTTAACGCCTCACGCTCGCTTAACATGCTTGTGAGTTTTTGCCTTGCTTTATCTTCCTCTTCAAAAATACGTCTTTTAGCTTCAAGCTCGCGCGAATTTTTTTCTAAATCGCCCTGCAGGCGCAACAAAATTCCCGGGTTCTTGGCAAGCCCGCGCCCAAGGCCGCGCTTTAAATCATCCTGCGCCTTTTCTATTCTTTTAAAAATAGATCTAAGCGAAATCGAAGCTCCTCCGCCGGACACAATATCCCCAAGGGCTTCTGATATGGTTTGCTTTTTATCTAAAACCGCAAGCTCTCCCTGCTTCACGCACGCGGTGTTAAAAAATAATTCGGGGCTCTGATAGCCGCCCAGCTGATTAAGTTTTTTTGAAACTTCTTTATAATCATCAATAGTCTCTTCAGTAGTTTCATTTTTAAGGGAAATCTTTTTTTGCTCGAAATCCTTTTCGAGAATATAATCCTCACCCTGCGCCTCAAAGCCAAGAATTATTGAGTATAATTTTTCGCTCCCCCATGCCTGTAATTTTTTTATATCTTCGTTTGATTTTGCAGAATCATAAAATATTGCAGCTATAAACGCCTGTACAACAGATGATTTCCCCTGCTCATTGGGACCCTTGATAACCGTAATATCACCCGAAAACTCAAGTTTCAGGTCTTTAAAGCGCTTAAAATTATTTAGTTCCAGGGATTTTATGAACACGTCTAAGAATTTTCAATTTTCGAATTTTCAATTTTCAAACTTTTAAAAAATTAGACGGTTGAAAATTCATTGAAAATTGAGAATTGAAAATTTGTAAATTTAAACGACCTCCTTCCCTTCCAGCTCCGCCAACCCGATCTGCAAAGCTTCTTCATAAATCTTTTTATCTTCCGCGGGGGCTTCTTTGAGCTTTTTTTGCATAATTTTTATAAATTTCCCCTGAATTAAATTATCGGAATACTCCGGTATATCTTTAATCACGATATGCGACTTATCAATAATACGGATATAAAATACCAAATCTTCAAAATCCGCCTCAATCCGATCTGTGTTTATCATAAGATTATTCGTGTTTAGCCCAGAAAGCTCAACTTGTATTATTGCGCTTGGACCCGAAGCTTCAGCAATTTTTTTCTTTATATCTTCTATGTTAGAAAACGCCGAAATATCCAGAGCAATAACAACCGATTGCCGTTTTCCTACTTGTATATGTTTAACATCTACACTCTCAGGCGTAAAATCAATAATAAGAACATTTCCGGACCCCGTTTGATCCAGAGCAACAAGCTCGGGAGATCCCGAATACCATACCGGCATTTTGAACTTTCCGTATTGAGAACAATCTTTCATGGAATGCCAGTGGCCGAGGGCGACATAGTCAATGTTATCGAGTTTTTCTATTTCCGAAATTTCTATGGGATGATAATTTTTTGCCGATTTAGAAGGAATCTGAAGATCTCCATGCGCGGCAAGAATTTTGTAGCGCGGTTTTGAACTATCGGGGTCAGACCCCGATAGTTGAGGCAACGGGCTTTTCGTGGAAGTGCTAGAAACATTCGGCTTTGCGAAAATAGCAACATCTAATTTCGGATACTCTTTTACTTCTCCTTCCTGATTAGTAAACACAAAAACATTTTTTCCGAACTGCTCTCGCTTATATATGCAATGTACATCGAGAGGATCATGATGCCCGGGCACTATGCATACCTGAATATTATTGCCCAATAAATAAGCAAATTCTCCTTTTGTAAATTCCACTAAATCATGCGATGGATGATTGCTGTCAAACAAATCTCCGGATATTAATACGATGCCAACTTCTTCTTTAACTCCTATTTCAAGCGCTTCATGAAAAGTCTTTTTTATCTGCTCGCGTTGCAATTCTGCTCTAGCGCCCAACATTTTAAATTGCGCGCCGAGCTGTACATCGGCAGTGTGCAATATTTTCATTTATTTTTAAACACTAAAATTTTATATCCTAAAAAGTTCCATATAGTTGAAAATCCAATAGCTGAAAGTGCCGCAATGTTGGCCCACAGTTGTTCCGATAATTCTCCCGGAGGGCCGACGACATTTACAAGTAGTGATGCCACGCCCACATTCATACCAAGCCCAACAATGCTTATTGCTAAAAACTTGCCGAATTCCACGGGCCTAATCCCACCCGATATTTTAAAGGTCCAGAGTTTGTTCCAAAAATAACTGTTAACAATTGCGGCTACGAAAGATATCCCTTTAAATACGCTAAACTGCCAGCCCGTTGACGTGGCCGTGAGTGTGATAAGCGCGTTAAGAATCGCAAGATCTAGCAAGGTATTCAGTACGCCAATCAGAACAAATTTGTAAAATTGAAAGAATACGCCGAATTTGTCGCCAAATTTTTTAACAAGGTCTTTGATTATAAATATCCCAAGAGCAGAAATCACGGGAAATAAAATCAGAGCCCCCCAGTAATAAATGGGCAGCTCATAGTGAGACGCGAGTTCTTTTATGGTGGTGCGGTAAAGTATCAGAAATAAAACTGCAATCAGAAAACCCACTATCGCGCTTTTGCGTATATCATTTGCCATAAGTATATTATAACACAAAAATAAAACAAAAAGCCTGGAAATTATCCAGAGCTTCAAGAGTTAATATATTGTAATTTGTAGTTAGGGATAAAATTTTCGCTGTGCTCAAATTCCAGTTTGCGGGAGTGGAGGGACTCGAACCCCCAGGATCTGCTTTGGAGGCAGACCGTTTAGCCAATTAACGGACACTCCCATGCTTTATTTCTTTTTAGATTCTTTATGCAATTTGTGAGTACGGCAAGATTTGCAGAACTTTTTGAGTTCCAATTTTTTTTCAACTGTTTTTTTGTTGCGCGTTGTAAAGTAGTTAACATTTTTACAACCAGCGCACTCTAGTTTTACTAAATTATCCTGGCTCATAATCTATATTCTACCTTAAAAATCTAAAATGTCAATCGGCGAAATGCTTCCGCGTATTTTATTTTGTTCTTCTTGCCAATACTGCTTGCCTGCTTTCGTATATGATTTTCTGCCTCATTCATATCGTATATCTGGCCTTCGTGCTGTCTAAGAGCTTTTATTTTTCTGTCTATAGTATCAGTGATATCAACGTAAACATTGGGCCGTTCTGTTCCGAAAAACCACGCCTCATGTATCTGATGGGGCATAATTCCCGAATCAACAAGCTCCGGAAAGAAAGCCCTGGATCCGGCCGCCGGGTATATTGCGTCAAAAACTGCTTCGGCGCCTACGCGATGATCTCTGTGAAATCTGTAAAAACTGTCAAAACATTGATTAGCCGGGTCTAAAGCAAATATAATGTCCGGCTTTTCTTCCCGTATAACTTTCACTATCTTCCCTCTCAATTCTTTAGTATTTTCCAAATCTCCATCTACTTCTTTCAAAAATATAACTTTATTCACCCCGACTACCGTTGCCGCCATTCTCTGCTCTTCTTCGCGCATCTCAGTCATCTGTTCACGCGGCCGTTCTACTTTATGAGTTCCTTTTTCGCCGTTTGTAATAATACAATAAACCGCTTCTTTTCCATCTTGAGTTAATTTCGCTACGGTTCCCGAGCAACCAAAATCTAGGTCATCCGGATGGGCTGAAAATACTAATACTTTATTAAATTTTACTAAGTTGTTCATTAAGAGCCAGGGGAGGGAATCGGACCCTCGACCTACACATTACCAATGTGTTGCTCTGCCACTAAGCTACCCTGGCTTTTATAATACGCATAGTATCACAAAAATCTTTTTGAGCAAACAAAAACTCCCCCACTTTGGAGGAGCATATTTATGTTTCTACACAAAAGTCTTCTTTATTGCTTTGCTTCTATCATCTGGCTCTAGTCCGTGCCATTCTTCACTGGCT
>CAYVZN010000006.1:11321-18690 GCA_964456125.1 uncultured Candidatus Saccharibacteria bacterium | reverse complement strand
TTTTGTATAACTCATCAATCATCTGTTTATTTTTTGACAGCTTTGTTAGCTCTTTGTTAGCTTGAGAAAATAAAAAAAGCGGGCGAGGTTACTGCATCCTTCGTAGCCGAAGGCGAAGCAGAATCGCGCCCGCTAATCAACGAGCTAGTCCATAGCGTAATAATTTAGGCCATCATATTAAAGATCAGAAACCTTTTTGCTTTGTGAGTTTCTTTTTTAACTTAGTGAAAAATACAGTTTTCAGTAAAGGCAATCCTTTATCCTCGTATCTTGCGAAAACTATGGTAGCGGAGGCCACAGCTATGGCCACGACTAAAGCATAGAAATATGTTTCTACTTCAGCGCCAAGGAAACGAGTGTGGAATGTACGATCGGGATTATATGTCCAGACTCTCCACCTAAGAGCGAACATCTCAGCAGGTGCTGTTGCTATCATTAAAATTAAAGCGATGGCACATATTAACTTCCGATGGCGGCTAAGTACGCGTCCACACAAAAGCCATTCTATTAAAACCGCTCCGGCAGCAAAGATGATAGTAGTAATTAGATAGGAATATTGGCCGAAATGTACCATGTTATTCTTGCTCCCTTTCCAGTAGCCAATGTTTAGTTCTCTCACGTAGAATAAGTGTGATGCTAGAGAGCAAGGCCGTGACAAAAATGATAAATAGATACTCTTCGAACGGTAATCCGCCAAACCACAGGCCTATATTTGTATCTGGTGGAAAAATCCATATTTTTGTTTGGATCGCCCAGAAATCCCAAGGTATGCTAAACATAAGAGCACAAAAAACACACAAACCTATGGTATTCTTATACTTCCACAGCAACTTAAAATTAGTCAACCAGAGTATCGTCAACGGAAGCCACACAAATATAGATAGCCAACTTATATAAGTTAAAGATCCCATAATACCCCCAAGATAATTTAGATATTACCTTAACATAACGCATATTTTAAAATTTGTCAATATTTGTTGTATAAATTAATAATGCTAAAATAAATTCAATGCAACGGATTTCTGTTATAGACACAATTAAAAAGGAAAATGAAAAAATCACTGTGGCCGGGTGGGTGCAGGCGAGAAGAGATCACGGAAAGATTATTTTTATTGATTTGCGAGACGCGTCGGGAATATTGCAAATAGTTTTTACGCCAAAAGACAAGGAGCTTTATAGTTCGGCCGAGGAATTGCGGCCCGAATGGGTAGTCGAAATATCTGGTACAGCAAAAAGGCGTCCCGATAAAATGACAAATCCAGAAATTGCCACAGGTAATTTTGAACTCGAAGCTCTGAGTCTTACAGTATTAAGCAGAGCCGAAACTCCTCCATTTCCCATAGAGGGCGATGGTTATGATATTTCGGAGGACTTGCGATGGAAATATAGATATATTGATATGCGCCGGCCGCGCATTCTTAATATTCTCAAAAAACGAGCTCAAGCAAAGCAATTTATCAGGGAATACTTATCCAGTAGGGGATTTCTTGAAGTAGATACGCCTATTCTAACTAAAAGTACGCCCGAGGGAGCCCGTGATTTTTTAGTGCCGTCACGCATGCACCCAGGGAAATTTTACGCGTTGCCGCAATCTCCTCAGCAATATAAACAGATCTTGATGGTGGGTGGTGTTGAAAAATATTTTCAATTCCCAAGATGCTTCAGGGACGAGGATTTGCGGGGCGACCGAGTTCTTGAGTTTGACCAGCTTGATATTGAAATGTCTTTTATCGATCAGGAAGATGTGTTAAAATTAGTTGAGGAATTGGTGATAGAAGTATCAGAAAAAATTGTTAGTAAAAAAATACAGAAAAAACCATTTCCCCGGATGACTTATAATGAGGCAATTGAGCAATACAAAACCGACAAACCCGATGTACGAACGAACAAGATAGACAAGGAGTCTTTAGCGTATTTGTGGGTTACAGATTTTCCAATGTTTGAAAAAAAGGAAGACGGCACAATAGGCGCCGCGCATCATCCCTTTACGGCAATTCGCGATGCTGATTTAGAAAAACTTAAAAGTCCTGAAAAGACTTTTGAGATAACGGCAAAACAATATGACCTGGTATTAAACGGCAATGAAGTTTTCGGCGGAAGCATCAGGACCACGGATCCCGAAATTCTTACGAAGGTTTTTAATATTCTAGGATATTCAACTCGCGAAATAAAGGAAAGATTCGCGCATATTCTTGAAGCCTTTTCTTATGGGGTTCCCCCGCACGGAGGAATAGCCGCAGGTTTTGACAGATGGCTAATGGCAATGTTCGGCGAGCCGAGCATCCGGGAAGTAATCCCTTTTCCAACTAGCGGTTCGGGGGTTACTTCAGTTATGGAAGCTCCATCGGGTGTGGATAAAAAACAGCTTTTGGAATTACACATTAAGGTGGTAGAATAAAAGTAACTGTTTTCTGCAATGCAAAAGATTGCCGCGTCCTCCCTCCCCAGACTATAAGTCTGGGGAGGGAGTCCTCGCAATGACACGCCTTCTGTATTCGTCATTGCGAGCGAAGCGAAGCAATCTTAAAACATTATCGTGAGATATATAATTCTATTTATAATTTCAATCCTTCTGCCGGTTTTTGCGTTTTTTAATTTTAATGACGCAGATATTTCATTGTTTTCAAGAATAAACGGACAGGTGCAAAAATATACGGATAAAACAATTGGTTTTGTGTTCCAGGACGGCGCCAAAGAAAAAGCCGCCAATATATCGGCGGCTTCTACGCTTAAGTCCCAACCCCTTGGAGCAAGCGATAAGGAAACGAAAAATGTTTACAAAATTCCCGAGCTTAAATACACTTATCCCGCGCAATTCCCCCAGACCGCGACCGTAAACTACGCGTATCTGGAGGGGTTTAAAAATCCGAATTTCTTTCCCATTAGGGATTGGGGCGTGGATATAGAAGACGTCAACGCGGCTTCGGCTATCGCGGTTGAATCAACAACGCATAAAGTACTGTATAATAAAAGCATTTTTGATTCTCGACCCATTGCGAGTTTAACAAAACTTATGACGGCGCTTATCGTTATCGATGAAATGGACCTTCAAAGCGTGGTGCGCATATCAGGCAATGCCATTTCAACACCTGGAGATCGCGGAGTTCTTGTTATAGATGAAAAGATAACAGTCGAAAATCTCCTCTATATATTGCTTATCACTTCAAGCAATGATGCGGCTATTGCCCTTGAGGAATATTATAATAGTTTCCGAGTTGAGGGCGATAAAACTTTCGTAGCCGCAATGAACGCTAAAGCGCAGGCACTTGGTCTTTTAGACACATTCTTTGTTGAACCCAGTGGTCTTAATATAAACAATAGATCTACCGTATATGATCTGGCAAAATTGGCAGATTACGTATTTCAACGTCCAATACTTCGCCAGATTATGTCTGTTAAGGTTATAGATGTACGATCCCAGGATGGCGTAGTAAATCATCATCTCGTGAATTCTAATAAGCTTCTGGGGGTCTTGGAAGGCGTACTCGCCGGCAAGACCGGCTTCACGGAAGAAGCAGGGGAGTCGCTGGTATTATATGTAAAAAAGAGCGATAGCGACGATGCCGATGATTATTTAATTTATGTAATCCTGGACTCTGACGATCGCATAAAAGCCGCGAGGCAACTCATCGGCTGGATAGATGAGGCGTATATATGGGAGTAGGCGATATAAATGCCTAGAATCCAGAAATAATAACAACCCTCTCCGATTATAATCGGAGAGGGTTGTTGATAAAGAGAAATTTTTATGATACTTTGGGCACATGGTGAACTCGATATTTAAGGCCCCAATTGATTTAAATAAGCACATTTCGCTTATATATGTCGAAGGTGTTTTTAGTTTAGGGGCAAGAAAAAAATTTCCCATGCGGGCAAAAACTGCGGATGGGATTTTAAGATACGCAGGATATAAAATAGCGGGAGTTATTGATTCGGAAGCAGATACCCCCCTCTCCTTTATAAGGAGAGGGGAAGGGGGTGAGGTAGTAGCGGGCGGCATCATCTCCCCTTACCTCGCCAATTCCAAGAATTTTGATACTCCCATCTTTTCTACTTTAAAAAACGCAAAGGAGACAACTAACGCCGATGTTTTAATAATCGGCTCTGCGCCCGAGGGGGGCGCTCTTTCGGACGAATATAAAAGCGATGTAGTATGGGCAATAAAAAATAAGATGCATATAGTGTCCGGCACGCACTATGCGCTCAACGATGATTTAGAATTTTCTCGATTAGCGAAAAAACATAAAATACATTTGTGGGACGCAAGGCGGCTTTCTAATGTAGACGATTTAGATGAAATTCCCGTGGGATCTCTCAAGGCCTATCATATAAAAAAACCGATTGTGCTAACAGTCGGCACTGATGCCGCAATTGGCAAGATGACTGTTGGGTATGAAATGCACAAGGCCGCGCAAACGCTTGGCGCGCGAAGTATTGTAATCCCTACGGGCCAGACAGCAATAATGATAGAGGGCTGGGGCGCTGCCATAGATGCGCTTCCTGCAGATTTTATGGCAGGAGCTGTTGAAAAGATGCTTTTTGACGCAGAAAACTCGGCAGATATATTCTTTGTGGAAGGGCAGGGGAGTTTGTTTCATCCGGCATACGCGAATACCTGCATATCGCTTGTACATGGCGCGGTGCCAAGCCATATGGTTTTAGTTCATCGTCCCCAGAGAAAACACTCTATCGGATCTAAGCTGGTAAAACTGCCGGATATCAAAAGTGCAATTTTGCATTATGAGAGTTCTGTATTGCCTAGTTATAGAAATACTAAAATTATCGCAGTAGCGCTGAATACAGATGGGATATCTTCGCGTGATGCCCTGGCATCCAAGGAACAAATCTCAAAGCAATGCGGACTACCAGTGTTTGACGCGCTGAAAGATCAAGATGCAGTCACGAAGTTAGTAAAAAGTATTTTATGAAAAAAAAATATATTCATATCATAGGCATTTGCGGAGTCACTATGGCGCCGCTTGCCGTGCTGTACAAAAACATGGGCTGGACCGTTACGGGTTCTGATAGGGCCTTTTTCCCGCCCATGAGCACGTATCTTGAAAAAAATGGAATAAAAATTATGCCAGGCTTTAAAAAAGAGCATTTGGATTCAGATCCCGACATGGTGCTTGTGATGGCATTTATAACAGAAAAGAATCCTGAAATTATAGCGGCCCGCAGAAAAAAAATTCCTATCAAAGTGTATGCCGACGTATTACCCGAGCTTATAGAAAAAGAAAATTCGGTTGTAATTTCCGGCGACTGCGGGAAAACCTCAACTACCGCTATTGTCGCGTGGCTTCTAGATAAGGCTGGGTATAACCCAAGTTTTATGATAGGCGGCTTGCCTCTTAATTTTGAACACGGTATACGAAGGACGAGTTCAAACTGGTCAGTTATGGAAGGCGACGAGTACGTCGCGTCTAGCTGGGACGATACGCCAAGATTTTTATATTACAACCCAAAATACTTAATACTCACGGACATCATGTGGGATCACATGGATAAGTTTAAATCAGAAAAAAAATATATAGACATCTTTAAAAAACTTGTAGCGAAAGTTCCCAAAGACGGCGCGATAATCGCGAATGTCAAGGGCTCTAACATAAAGAAGGTTATACAAAAATCAAAAGCGCCGGTACTATTTTATAGCACTGAAGATTTTAAGGGTTTTTCCATGCCGCTTAAGGGCGATGTGTGGCGTCAAAACGCTTCCGCGGCTATTGTGCTGGGGAGGCATCTGGGTATCGATTCAGAAATAATAAAAGAAACGTTCATGCGTTTTGCGGGAGTAAGGCGAAGGCAGGAGGTGAGATTAAATACTAAAAATATAGTAATCATTGACGATAACGCGCATACACCGATTAAGGTATCGGGGGCGCTTCAAGCCATATCGGAAACGCATCCGGGTTATAAGATTTGCGCCATATATGAACCGGGAAATAGAACTGAGACGGCCCTCAAGCAAGACGGCTATAAGAATTGTTTCATGCGAGCCGATATTATTATTTTCCCGCGCCAAAGCTTTGAGCTTGCTGAAAAAATAAACGGACAGTATAAAAACTGCCAATATATAGAGGATGATAATAGGGTAGTATCTACGATTCAAAAAATCGCGCATAGGGGACGATTAAATAAAAAGAAAGTTGCCTTTGTATTTATGAGTCAGAAAGGATTTCGGGGAATGATAGAACAAGCTATTTCTCTTCTTCGATGATTTTTATTTCAGGAGACCCGTCGGGTTTTATTTTAGTGACCTCAACGGTGACGCCGCAGTAATCACACTCAAACCATTTGCCCACCTCAATATCTTTGGCTTCTAACTTTTTATCATTTTTACATTCTGGACAAGTTATAATCATAATTTATGACTCCACTATACAAAATAAATTCGCACGGGTCAAATGTGTGGGCTAAATTGGAAAATCACAATCCCACCGGCTCCCATAAAGATCGCTCTGTGAAGCCCTGGATTTCGCATTATGCAAAGCTGGGAGCCAAAGAGCTTGCCATATCTTCTTCGGGAAACTCTGCGATATCCGCGGCCAAATATTGCGAGGAGATGGGAATAAAACTAACGGTCTTTATGTCGCCTCGCGCCGATGCCCCAAAAATTGAATTGCTGAAATCCAATAAAAATATAATTTTCAATATAACTAAAACGCCGAATAAAGATGCTTTTAGATTTTGTAGAAAGAACAATGTTATTAATTTGCGGGCCTCGCGCGATGACGGAGCCATTATGGGATATGAAAATATTGCGCGTGAATTAATAAAACAGCTACCTCATATAGATAATATCTTTGTGCCAACGAGTTCGGGCGCGACACTGCAGGGCATATATAATGTTACGGGGTCTGACCCCGTAACATCTCCTGCGCTTTTTGCCGTGCAAACAACAAGGGTCTATCCCATAGCTGGCTATTTTGACAAAAATTTTACTCCCGAGAATACAAGCTATGCAACTGCAATAGTAGACAGAATTGCTCGTCGCAGGGATAGAATAATAAAAATTTTAGAGAGTACTGGAGGCGGGGGATTTGTGATTTCCAATAAAGAGCTTGAAGAGGCAAATAAAATCTTAGGGGCCTGTCCTGCGAAGCTCCGACCGCAGGCGGAGCGAAGTGGGGGCTGGCAAAGCGCATTAGCGTTCGCGGGCTTTTTAAAATGGCGCAAGCAAAATCCGAGCCTTCGAAATCGGCAAGTTTCAGTCTGTTTATTTACGGACTAAATTCATTTCGTCGTAATAAAATAAGGGGTGCATACAAGATTTTTCTCGCACACCCCCTTTTGAGTATTATTAATTATCGCAAATAAATTTTAGAACCCCTTTTTCCTTAAAATTTCATCCAGTTCGCCTTTTAAGATT
>CAYVZN010000006.1:0-11221 GCA_964456125.1 uncultured Candidatus Saccharibacteria bacterium | reverse complement strand
TAAATTTTAGAACCCCTTTTTCCTTAAAATTTCATCCAGTTCGCCTTTTAAGATTGAGGTATAAAATCTTTCGAATTTTTGCATAAATAAATCAGTAATATGCCATACAATACCAATGTTTACTGCAACCGAAGGTATATTTAAGTCATGGCTTTTTGGCATACTATATACTTCGTGTATCCGTACCTCAATATCCGTATCAATATCGATGATTGTACCCTTTGTTTTAAGGGTACCTCGTGTCAAACGTTTTAAGCAGACCACCAAAATTACCATGACAACCGCCATTAGTATAATCACTAAAGCATACATTCTTGCCTCCTTTTAGCCCGCTTACTGAAAATGCCTATTTATTTGATTGTTTATGCGCTAGCAATATAATATCACAAATGGATAAAAAGTACGTGTAAAGTCGAAGGGTATTGACAAAGTGTTAAATAAGGTGTATAAAAGGGGCAGGAAGCAAGAATTATGAAAAGGAGTAGAAAATGGAAACTTACAAATACCTAAAACGGAGCAGATGGGTCCGGAGCCTAGAAGTGGTCTCGTTGGAGGACGGGACCGCGTATGTAATTCCCGTGGGAACCTGCATCGTTCGCATGGAGCGGGGAGACGGTCACTGGCTTGACCTCCTGGCGTTGCCCGGCGGGGAGAAGGTCTCTCTTCGGGGCAACGGAGGATCGGCGACTCTGTCAAGGGGCATTAAACCCCTGATGGAGGCTAGCCAATTTCTAATCGGTTAGCCAGGCAAGGGGCCTAATCATTAGGCCCCTTTATCTTTGTCAGAATAGTTAGTTTGTGCTATTCTGTAGCCATGTCTGGAATAAATTTAGTTAAGGAATTTAAGAAATACGCATCGTCTGATGCTTTTTTTTATGTAACACTCGATCCAGAGCGGGCGCTTGGACTGGAGGATATTTTGCCTAACTACACTATTATTTGCCCGTATAAAAGTGCGCTTGTAGATAAAATAAGGAATATACATAACTTTCGCGATCGCGAAAGTTATGTCAGGCTAATTGTTTTAGAAGAGCATATGCGCATGGAGGAGATAGCAAAAATAATAAAGCGGGGGACTTATGGAATTCTGAGGTGGTGCGCAGATCAGGCAGACCCCCCCATACCCCCCCGTCGTAAGGGGAGGAGTAATACGCAAAATATCTTAGTATTGAAAAATTCTGCATTAATAGAAAATTTATGTAAGAAGCAGGGGTGGCGCTTGCTGGCGCCTAAGGCAAAAATTGCGGAAAAATTTGAAAATAAAATTTCACAATATAAGGCATTGAAAAATATTGTGCCGTATCCGAGAAGCACGGTTGCTACTTTATTCAAACTATCGGGGTCTGACCCCGATAGTTACGGGGTCAGACCCCGTAAAAAATTAGTCCTGCAATTTAATAGGGGCCATAGCGGAAATAGCACTTATTTTATTGGTTCGGCAGGCTCACCACAGGTAAATTTTTTAGATAAATTAATTAAGTTATATCCCAAGCGCGAAGTAAAAATTTCTGAATATATCAATGGCAGGACCTATACGCTGAACTGCCTTGTGCTAAGCAATGGCGAAGTACTGACGGGTTCGATTAGCGAGCAAATAACCGGACTTAAAAGCGCGACTAAGAATCCGAACACGACATGCGGCAACGATTTTGATTCCCCTAAAAAACTTAGCGCGAAAATTATAAAAGCTATACAAAAAATAGCCGAAGATGCCGGCAAAGTTTTGTATAAAAACAAATATAAAGGCCTTTTTGGAATTGATGTTATAATATCACTAGCGCGGAACAGACACGGAACTTTACATAAAACCGACACGGAAAATACTAACAAGATTTACTTTATAGAACTAAACACGCATCAGCCCGCGAGTGTTTCTTTTGAGGCAAAACTACACAGAAAAATCGGCAAAGTGCCGCTTATGGCATATTTTATATTAGATAGCTTGGGCGATGTGCGGCCTGCCTGCCGGCAAGGCAGGGGTCCGACCCAGCACATGCCGCCCATAATCTTGCCAATTTCCGCAAAACAGATAATCTATAGAAACACGACAAATAAAATTTTGAAATACAAAGATATAGAAAATAAGTATGCCAAAAAGGGCCTTATTTCAAGAATGAAGTTTATAAGACCAAATGAAGAGATATATAGAAAGCAATATTTATAATACCTGATTCCCGCACCCCCCATACCCCCTTCTCCTATATTTCCGCCTGAGGCGGATCCGGCTCAGGCGGAAAAAAGGGGAGTATCCACATGAGACGTGTTTCTAGAGCTCCCCTCCTCCGACTATAGTCGGAGGAGGGGTCGGGGGGGGTGAGGTAAGAGAAATATGTCAATAGCCATACAAAGTCTGCCACAATCCGCGCTTAATGTTATAAACGCTTACATAAACCTCAAGGCAGCAGAAAATAAATATATTCGCTGTCCGTATTTTCGTAATCCCAGGTCCGGCAGAGAGCGATGGGGGCTTACTGCGTATTCCGGAAAGGGGTCGGCGCAAGAAATAGAAACCGAGCTTGAAATTATAGAAAAACTCGAGGGTAAAAATTTTTCTGAAATGCATGAAAACGAAATTCGCGATATAATGAGAAAAAGAAAGCTTGGCATTGAATGTTCCGGATTTGTAACTCGAATTTTAGACGCCTGGACTAGGGAATTTTATAAAAAACCCATTTATTCGCTGATTAAATTTAATTCCTCGGGAATTAGTTGGCTTTTTTGCAAGATGCGGCCATACACGCACATAGATGTCCCAACGCTTGTGCACCAAAAAAATGCTTATGAGATCAAAAACGTAAATGACATTATGCCGGGTGATATAGTTAGATTTAACTCCATAATAGATCACGCAATTATTATTACAAAAATCGAAAAAGATGTGAATCTGAATTTAATAAAGGCATATTACGCGCATTCTGTTTCAGAGGATAATGGCGAAGGCGTAAAAGAGGGCCAGATAGATTTTGCGTCTGGTAAATGGTGTGAACTTCCGGACACGGGGCATACTATAGATGAAAAAGGCGAGCCAAAATTTTATAGATTATTTATTACCGAGCCCTTATGGCAGAACAAATAGTATTAAGAAGTTTTTATTTTTTTATGGGGGCGTTTTTTATTACCGTAATTCTGTCCCCGACGCTTATATTATTATTAAAAAAATTAAAAATAGTCAGACGGGACGATAGGGATTTTTCCTCGCTTATAAGAACCAGAAAGAACAAGCTTGGAACTCCTGTATTTGGTGGTATAATAATAGTAGGGGTAATTACGGCACTTACTACGCTGTTTAATTGGCACCGGGAAACGACCTTTGTTCCGCTTGGAGTGCTCTGGCTCGCGGCTTTGCTTGGCGGAGCAGACGATTTGCTTAACATATTCTATACCAAAGAACGCCACCCGCGCACACTCGGCAGAATTCTAAGATTTATAAAATTTCATAAAAATTTGAGGTATAGGATCTTCTACGCGGTAACTTTTCCTTGGCAGACATACAAGAGAATATTTTACCTGATGGGATCGCACCCCGGGAAAGGAGTGCAAGCGCATGAAAAAATTATTATACAGCTTGTTATCGGGGGCATAATCGCGTGGTGGCTGTCTTTCAAGCTTGATTGGACCGAATTGTGGCTGCCCTGGCTTGGCAATATTGATCTTGGGCTTTTCATAATACCTGTTATTTTATTTCTGGTTATGTTCATGGCAAATTCCGTGAATATAACAGACGGCATAGACGGCCTTTCCGCGGGAACCCTGATAATAGCATATGGCGCCTTTTTTGCTATAGCATTACAGCAAGGAAGCAGTGATATATCACTGCTTATAGCAACAATTATAGGAACATTGTGTGGATACCTGCTTTTTAATATTAAACCCGCGAAATATCAGATGGGAGATGTGGCTTCGCTTGGTATGGGAATTTTACTTACCGCTATTGCGTTTGCCCTGGACCGGCCAATATTGCTTCTTATAATCGGCATGATATTTATTATTGAAATTATGTCTGTAATTATTCAAACTTCTTGGAAAGTGCTTTTTGGGAAACGACTATTCAAAATGGCCCCAATTCATCATCATCTGGAAATTATAAACAAAGAAGAATCAAGTATAGTAATGTACGCCTGGACATTCGCCGCGTTATTTGGGGTTGTCGGCGTGTGGCTTAGTTTTCAGTAATGCTCATAAAAAACGGCACAATTATAGACGGCACAAGTAAGGCGCGCTTTCGCGGCGATGTTCGGATAGAAGGCGAGAGGATAAAGGAAGTTGGAAATCTTAACGCGCAAGGCAAAGAGCAAGTTATCGACGCGGCCGAAAATTTTGTCGCGCCGGGGTTTATTGATATTATAAACCGTTCCGATGTGCATTTTTCAATCTTTGAACGGAGCGGGCTTCGGAGTTTATTGACACAGGGCATCACGACGATTTTGGGCGGAAGTTGCGGCGGATCATTGGCCCCGCTCGCGAATAACGAAGCTATTCGTTCTATACAGAAATGGCATGATGTCGTAAGTTTAAATGTAAACTGGGAGACCACTCATGAGTTTCTCGCTGAAGTTGAAAAGCATAAACTTAGTGTAAATTTCGCGACTCTCACCGGACATGAAACGCTGCGCCGAGGAGTGGGCACAGATCATTTTAAAAAATTTTCTGATGACAAACTGCGAAAAATGGAATACCTGCTCGCGCGATCAATGGATGAAGGGTCCTTTGGTCTTTCAACGGGTCTCGCGTACTCCCATGAAAGAATTGCTCCGGTTGAAGAGATTGAGCGACTTCTAAAAATAGCAAAGAATAAAGGAGGCATTTACGCCACGCATCTGCGCGATGAAGGCGCAAACCTCCTTTCGTCTGTAAACGAAACTATCGAGGTTTCAAAGAAATTTGATATTTCCTCGCATATTTTTCACTTCAAAGCGCTAGGCGGAGAAGCATGGGGCGAGTTTCCACGGGCCCTTGAATATGTACAGCGCGCGCGTGAAAATAATATAAATCTTACTTTTGATGTGTATCCTTATACGAAAACCGCGTCTGTGCTTTATCTTTTATTGCCGGATTGGGCGAGTGACGGAGGAAAAAAGGAACTATTGAAGCGCCTCACGGATCACAATACGCGTGAACGTATAAAAAAAGATTTGATTATTGAATCTAAAGAAATCGGAGAGATCGTTATCGCGCGAGGCGACATAGATAATACTTTTATCGGTAAATCCTTAAACGATATTGCGAAAACCGGAGGATATTCTGCGATTGACGCGCTCCTTAACATAATTCTTGCGTCGGAGGATAGGGTTAATGGATTCATACCGGCTTTGGATGAAAAAAACGTAGAGAGCGGTGTAAAAAGCAATGTAGGGTTTATTGCCTCGGACGGAGCGGGATATAGTATCAAAGACAGAAAGAGGGGAGCTCTTGTCCATCCGAGGAGCTTCGGAGCGTTCCCTAGATTTTTAGGTAAATACATTCGTGAAAAAAATCTTCTAAGCTGGGAGGAGGCAATCAATAAAATAACCCTAATGCCAGCGGAAAAAATCGGCTTAAAAAAGCGGGGACGAATTGAAAAAGGTTACTTTGCCGATATTGTTATTTTTAATCCCAGGACAATTCAAGATAAGGCAACATTTAAAAATCCGTTTCAATACTCCCGAGGTATGAACTATGTCCTAGTTAATGGCGGCATGGCGCTTAAGCAAGAAAAATTTCAAAAAAAACGATACGGCCGAGTACTTCGAAAATGAAAAAAAAACCCGACTATATCCTGCTCGGAACCATCATCATTACATTGCTCCTTGGCCTCGCGGCGCTTTTATCCGCTTCAGTCGCGGAAAGTCAAAAGGATTCAGGCGGAATATATTCATATTTTATTCATCAGCTTATTTACGGAGTTGGCATCGGTATCATCTTTGGATTTATCGCTTACAAAGTTCATTACAAAAAATTGCGTCCGCTTGCTTTGCCCATACTTCTTATTTCGCTGTTCTTTTTGATCCTTGTGTTTGTTCCTCAAGTTTCCTCGGAATCCGGCGGGGCAAAGCGGTGGATATCTATTTATGGTTTCACGTTTCAGCCGTCTGAACTTGCAAAGCTTGCGTTTATTATTTACCTTGCCGCGTGGCTTGAAGCAAGGCGGAAGACTTTTAAAAATTGGAACGCGTCCTTTGTTCCGTTTCTCATAATAGTTTCTATTTTAGGAGGCCTTGTAGCGTTTCAACCGGATTTGGGAACTCTCGGTATAATTTCCTTGACTGCGGCTTCTATATATCTCGTTGCCGGAGCGAGCTTAGCGCAAATGGGAGCTATAGTCGTTTCAGGTATAGGATTACTCGCCGCCTTAATAAAAATTTATCCTCACAAAATGGATCGCATAACTTCTTTTTTAAATAGTTCGCATGACCCCCTAGGCATAAGTTATCAGATAAACCAGGCTCTGCTTGCCGTAGGATCAGGTGGATTACTCGGAGTGGGCTTGGGGAAAAGCGTACAGAAATACAGTTTTCTTCCGGAGCCCATGAAGGATTCCATTTTCGCGGTTTGGTCGGAGGAGGCAGGATTTCTGGGAGCAATTTTTCTTATTGGCCTGTTTCTTGTGATTGCGTTTCGGGGCTTAAGAATAGCCAGGAGATCCAAGGATAGATTCGGACAGCTTGTCGCGGTGGGTATTACTTTCTGGATGATCTCACAGGCCTTTGTAAATATCGGTTCTATGATCGGGCTTTTGCCGCTCACGGGCATTCCTCTGCCGCTTGTAAGTTATGGGGGATCGTCTATGGTAGTTACATTGGCAGGGTTTGGGGTGTTATTAAATATATCTAAATACACATGAGAATACTTCTGGTAGGCGGCGGCAGCGGCGGTCACGCCTTTCCTCTTATTGCCGTTTCTAGAAAATTAAAGCAAATCTCGAATGCCCGGGGCTACGGCCAGAGCGAATTTTTGTTTATTGGACCGGATCAATATTCAAGATCTATCTTTAAAAATGAAGGAATACCTGCTCGTGCCATTTTTGCCGGAAAAATCAGGAGATATTTTTCTCCTGCTAATTTTCTCGATATTTTAATAATGCCTCTCGGCATAATTCAAGCGTATTGGTATATTTTCTGGTTCATGCCGGATGTTATCTTCGCCAAGGGGGGATATGGCAGCGCGCCCTCGGTGTTTATCGGCTGGCTTTTTAGAATTCCGATAATTATTCATGAATCGGATATAGTTCCCGGTCTTGCCAATAAAATACTCTCGATATTTTCTAAAAAAATTATAGTATCATTCAACGATACAACACGATTTTTTCCTGTGCGCAAAACTACAGTCGCGGGAAACCCGATTAGAGAAAATTTATTTTCCATGGTTCCCGAAAACCCCCGCGAAGTTATAAAAATAAAATCTGAAAAGCCGGTAATTTTTATAATCGGAGGAAGCCAGGGGGCTAAGCAGATTAACGATCTTGTAATTTTAGCCCTGCCGGAATTTCTAAAAAGATATGAAATCATTCATCAGTGCGGCGAACAAAATTATGAGGATTTACGAAAGGAAGCATTTCTTGAGATTAAAAATAAGGAGGACCGGGCGCTTTATCATTTATACGCGGCCCTTGACGAAATTGAAATGGCAAGCGCCTATAACATCTCGGATGTGATTGTGTCGCGGGCGGGTTCGGGTGCTATTTTTGAAATTGCCGCATCGGGCAAGCCAAGCGTATTGATACCGTACTCAAGCTCTGCGGGCGACCATCAAGTAAGAAACGCTGAAATCTACGCCGGGAGCGGCGCTAGCATTGCTCTTGGGGATGAAAACCTTATGCCACACATGGTATTAAGTGAAGTTGATTCTATTATAGATAATCCCGAAAAAGCAAAATCAATGTCCGAAGCCGCACTTCGTTTCGCAAAACCCGATGCCGCACAAAAAATAGCTGAAGAAATATTTAAAGTATTAACATGATTCGTGTCCGAATAGCGCCGTCGCCAACTGGATCAATGCATGTGGGTACCGCGCGTACCGCGCTTTTTAATTGGTTGTTTGCGAAAAAAAACAACGGCGTTTTTATGCTGCGAATAGAGGATACTGATAAAGAAAGGTCAAAAAAAGAATACGAAAGGAGCATACTAAGCGGCCTTAAGTGGCTTGGATTGGACTACGAAGAAGGCCCCGTCAGACAGAGCGAGAGGGGAGAGATATATTTTAAATATATCAGGAAATTATTGGAATCGGGCAGAGCATTTTACTGCGATCACAGCAAGGAAGAACTTGAGAAAGAAAAAGAAGAGCAGATGGCGAAGAGGGAAGCGCCGAGACATAATTGCAATTTTCAATTTTCAATTTTCAATTTTCAAACAACTCCTAAACCTCGTGGCATTATTCGCTTTAGGAATCCTGGCGGCAAAATAAAATTTAATGATTTAGTCAGGGGCAAAATAGAATTTGACGCGGAATTATTGGGAGATTTTGCGATTGCCAAAGATGAGAACACTCCGCTGTATAATTTTGCGGCTGTTGTAGACGATTGCGAGATGCAGATAAGCCATGTGATACGGGGAGAGGATCATATATCTAATACGCCCAAGCAGATTTTACTGCAGAATGCTCTAAGCCTTAGTCAGCCCAAGTACGCGCACTTGCCTATGATTTTAGGACCGGATAAATCAAAGCTAAGCAAGCGCCATGGCGCGACTTCATTGCTTGAGTATAAAGAGCTTGGGTATCTTCCGGACGCCATGTTTAATTTTCTTGCGCTATTAGGCTGGTCACCTGGCGATGATAAGGAAATTTTATCACGTGATGAAATCATTAAGAAATTTTCGTTGAGCGGCGTGCAGAAATCTGGCGCTGTATTTAATATCGAAAAACTAGATTGGATGAACGGGGAGTATATTCGCCAAACCCCGATCGATATGCTAACCACGATATCTATGCCGTATTTAGAAAAGGCGTACAATATACAACATACGATATACGATATACAGAAAATTATTGCCCTTGAACAGCCTCGCCTAAAAAAACTCTCTGAAATAGGGGAGAGGACAGAGTTCTTTTTTAAGGACAAACTAGATTATAGTCCCAAATTATTAAAATGGAAGGATATGGGAAATAATGAAATTAAAGAAATTCTAGGGAAACTAGAGAAACTGCTGGATGAAATTCCAGGAAAAAATTATACGAAAAAAAAACTTGAAGAAATCTTGATGCCTAAGGCAGAGGAGTGGGGAAGAGTAGATGGAAAGATAGACCGCGGCCGGGTGCTTTGGCCTCTACGCGTGGCCCTCACGGGCCGCAAAGCATCACCCGGGCCGTTTGAAGTCGCTGAAATTTTAGGCAAAAAAAAGTGCCTCGCGCGTGTGCGGGAGGCACAAAGTTTTATTAACCGAGCATTATTAACCGAGCAGTTGTAATTAAAGACAGTTTAGTAATTAACCGCCGATTAAAGGACGTACAATGTAGTAAACAATCTCCATTATGAAATTTATTTCATTATTACAAATGTTAATAATTTTATCAATAGCCCTGCCTGTTTTTGGCAATGAGATTGACGACCTAAAAAAAGAAATAGACCAGAGAGCAAGGGAAATTCAGGAACTTAAAGAGAAAGAAGTAGAATATAAAGGCGCGGCGACAAGCGCCCATAGGGCGGCAGATACGCTCGAGGATGTTATACTGGATTTTAACGCGCAGATCAGAAAAGTAGAAAATGGTATAATAATAAAGAAAACAGAGATTTCCTCGATAAATCTTGAGATAAAACGCACTGAACTTGAGATCCTAGACAAAGAAGAAAAAATTAAAAGGGTTCATCAATATATTGCCGCGATACTCCGAGAAATTTATAAAAATAGCGATGAGCAAATTGCGGAATTTTTATTCAAATACGAAAATTTCTCAGATTTTTTTAATCAGGTGGAGTATCGCGAACTATTGCAGAAAGACCTTGAAACTCAACTAGGCGATATTAAAAATCTAAAAGAAAAACTAGAAACAGAAAAAACCGACCTAGATAAACAGCGCGCGGAACTTAAATCATTAAAAGACGAATTGGAAAATAAAAATAGCATTCTAGATTATGAAAAAAACCGAAAAGAAAATCTTTTAGATGAAACGCGCAACCAGGAATGGAAGTATAAAGAACTTCTGAAAACCACAGTAGAGAAGCAGGAAGCGATACAACGTGAGATATTTGAGTTGGAAGATAAATTGCGCCAAGCTATTGATGCGGCAAGCATACCGGCGCCAAGGCCGGGCGTGCTTAGCTGGCCCACCGAGGGTCTTCTTTCGCAGGGGTATGGTTGTACGGAATTCGCGCGATCTTCCAGTTTTTATCCAACCTGCTTTCACAACGGCATTGATGTCGCGGCCGCATACGGCACTGAGATTAAGGCGGCGCGAGATGGAACGGTAATAGCGGTTCAAAACGCGCCTTACGCGTACGGCAAATGGATCGCCGTAGAACACGATAATGGATTGGTTACCCTTTACGGTCATTTGTCACTGCAATCCGTAGATGTAGGCCAGAATGTTGCAAGCGGTGATATTATAGGATACATGGGCTCTACGGGGTTTTCTACGGGATCGCACTTACATTTCACGGTTTACGCGCCGTTGACATTTACAACAAAGCCGAGCAGCATATCGGGTACCCTGCCGATAGGCGCAACGTTAGATCCGTTTGATTATCTGCCCTGACTGGCAGGTAGCACGGAACAGACTCGGAACCCCACGCGGAACCGACACGGAAAGTTCTGATTCAGTTCTGTGTATTGTTCCGCGTCAGTTCCGTAATAAACACTATGCAAAAAATTATCACAATTATTGTAGCCCTATCTTTTACTGCTATGCTTATTGTACCCGATTCTTGGATAGGGGAGTATAAGGGCCTTCTTACGGTAAAATATTTTTTGCGCGAGCAAATAATAAGGGCAAAGAGTATTTTAACCTCGCTTGCAAAGGGCGAAAAACCAAAAGAATTTGATAATATAAAACTTGATAACATAAAAAAATCTGCGGCAGAAAAAATAAAAGATACCCTGAAAGAATCCGCGAAAGAGGCGATAGACGAATTATGATATTGTGACGTTGTAATGTTGTAATGTTATAATATTGAGGCATATTTTTGGCCGTGCACCTTACAAAACTAAGACGATCGTCTTAGTTTTGTAAGGTGGATTATGAATTGCGATTATGAATTGCGATATTGATAAAGCTGTATAACGTCGTATAATAGTACTTAAAAGACATC
>CAYVZN010000005.1:23932-26169 GCA_964456125.1 uncultured Candidatus Saccharibacteria bacterium | reverse complement strand
GAATAAATAGTCGCGTCAAGACCGGGTCCGATAAAATTTCCATCGCCATCACGCTCATAATAAGGCACTCTATAAGAATGATTTCTGCGTTCAATAACCGGCAAACCCGCGTTTAGCACTGATCTAAATAGTGTAGTTGAAACTTGGCATAATCCCCCGCCAAACTCCGGAACCGTCTCATCGCCTTTTATTACAAGCTCGGGTAAATAGCCGCTGGTATTATCTATGCGGCCGAGCGCTTCTACTGTTGAAAATTCTTCGCCGGGAGGAATAAGCACGCCCGTTAAAAATTTTGCTCCGTTTTTTATATTTAAAATTCTGTTTTTTGGGCTGCCGGTAAAAGGCGTAGTCGCCTTACCGATCAACTCGACTATCCCAAGATCAGCCGCCGAGCCCTCGCTTTGCGGCTTTTTAATCAACACAGGCAAAGACAATTCCCGGACGATTTCTCTTCCAGATCCGGAATTTCTAGTATAAAGCGCGTCGGTTATTAATTTAACGGTCTCGTCCTGGGATAATGCCCTGCCCTTTTGAGGCGCGGTAAACTCCACTACTTTCCCATCCCCAACAATAATAATCGGGTTTTGCGGCTTGGTATCTATCTCGTCTGCCAATCCTATCACATATTCACTGACCAGTTTATGATTAATCTCCGGCAGTAACGTGTCTTTTTCATAACGAGATGATATCCATGAGGCGATTTTCTCTCGGCTTATATTAAAACGCTTATCTTTATACGCCAAAGCAAGGGGGCTTGAAATTAATTGCTCCGCCAGATCTTGCGACTCATTTAAAAAATCAGAATTGACTTTCGGCAAGTCGGCTTCAGCAAAAAGCTCTACGGGCGAGACATCCAAATTCGCGATGTGCGACAAAATAGCGCGCTCGGCCTCCTTGCGATCAAATACTGCGCCTCGTTCGGTATCATAAAAAAAATCTACCGAAATGCCGTTGATTTTATAACGGATATCCTTGCGCGGATTATCATAAAGAGAAAGCAATATATCAATCTCACTAGCAAGCTTTTCAGAGTTTACTTCCACATTGCTGGATACAACACGCATAGAAAAAGGCGCTGAAATTCGCGCCATTAACTGATCAAGCCAAGTTCCGTCCCGGCCAAGAGCCCAGGCAACTTGAGTTAAACTGTCAGCGGGTAGGGCCAAGTCAATATTTTTTGGATCAATGACCTCCTCATTGCCATTGATTAAAATTTTAATACCGGTTTCGTAAAATAAACTAAATCTCTCGTCCAACTTCCTTGCCGCCTCCTCCTTGGTAACTCCGGACACGTCAACGGAAGCAATAAACACTTTGGGGAGAATTTTATTGGAATAATATACATTATAAAAAGAAAAAACGATGCTGATCGTAAATATAACGCCAAAAATTATTTTGTGAGTCGTACTTTTATTTGTCATTCCCGCGAAAGCGGGAATCCAGAGTGCCAATCCCGTGAGTATACTACCCTGGATTCCCGCTTTCGCGGGAATGACAAAAGAGATATTTGAGTTAGTTCAACGCCTGCTCAATAATGGCCTTAACATTGCTGTATGGCTGAGCGCCGTTTATCACGGATTTTTTGCCGTCAGGCCCGATAAGAATACTATATGGCGTACCAAGGCCCCCGGAATTTAACGCGTCTTGAAGATCCTCGTCCACGCTACCTTTGTGCCTGCCGCTGTTAAGGCAACTTGAAAATGCTTGAGTATTTAACCCTACATATGCGGCGATTTTGGGAAGCTCGGCGTCATCCAGACCATTATTTGACGGGGTTATCTCAAGAATCCGATCTATATACGCCCAGAATTTTTCATTGCCTCCAAGTTCTGCCGCGCATTCAGTTGCCTGTGCTTCTTTGTGGGCCTTGGGATGAAGGCTCTCAAGCGGAAAATGGCGATACACCCAAGCCACTTTTCCGTCATATTCAGCAACTACTTGTTTCATAGTAGAGTGAAATCGTTTGCAGAAAGGGCACTCCGTATCAGAGAACTCTACTATTTTTATAGGCGCGTCTATACTGCCCAATATATGATCGGCACCAGTAACTGGCTTTACTTTATCGGCAAGATTAGACGGTTCCGGAGAGCCGCCACTATCGTTCGTAATTGCCGCCTTTTGCCCTTCGCCGGAAACCCCAGACGAGGGAAGATTATTTGAATAAATAATCGCGCCGGATATTATTAAGGCTCCGACTATAATAGCGCCCGGTATCATCATGTATGAATTTTTGTCTT
>CAYVZN010000005.1:21436-23832 GCA_964456125.1 uncultured Candidatus Saccharibacteria bacterium | reverse complement strand
TGCTTAAAAGGATCATCCGTAACGTCTCCCCCGGCCCAAATACCAGTAAGCGAAGTGCGGGAATTCTTATGATCAACTATGATTTCGCCGAATTTGTTTATCGCGACAAGATCTTTAACCATATCAGAATTTGGAACAGAACCGATCTCTACAAACACTCCCTTGAGTTCCAGTATTTTTTCTTCTCCGGTAGTTCTATTTTTATATTTTAGGCCTTCAACGAATTTGTTTCCAAATATCTCTATAGTTTGCGCGTTAAAAATAATGCCAACTTTATCTGATGCTTTTACTTTTTCCTGGGTAACGGGATCCCCTTTCAGCGTATCGCCATATTCTAATAATTTTACACTTTTCGCGTAAGGAAGTAAATCCATAACGGCCTCTAAGCCCGCGTTGCCACCGCCTATAACAGCAGTGTCTTTATCTTTAAAAATAGGAGCGTCGCAAGTTGAGCAGTAAGCAACGCCTCGGCCGTCAAATTCTTTTTCTCCGGGCACGCCAATCTTTTTTCTGCCCGCGCCCGATCCTATAAAAACAGTTTTTGCGTCATATACGCTTCCTTTCTCTGTATATATTTTAAAATGATCATTCGCCTTTTCTACGTTAGTAACTTTATCGGGTATAATAATCTCTACATCTTCATGCGTCCTGATATGACCTTCAAGAGCTTTCGCGAAATCAAATCCGGGAATATTTTTTGTTCCGATCCAATTTTCGATACCTGCCGATACCACGGACTGGCCCCCCCACTCTTTTGTAATTAAAATTGTTTTAAGTTTTTTTCTGGCAGAATATACCCCAGCCGCAACGGCAGCGGGGCCACCGCCAATTATTAAAAAATCGTACATAAATATTAACTTAGATTTAACTTCCCTCTGACCACGCTTAAAAATTCTTCTATATCAACTAATCGATTCTGCACCGCGTCGTAGACGATCTCAAAATTTACATTTTCGTAATCGTGGGCAATTATATTTCTAAATCTAGCCATATTAACCAATTTTTCAGAAAGCGAAAGTGTGATAAATTTCTCTTCGTCAAGTATATAAAACGATTCAGTGTATGCAGTCGGACGCCGGAATTCTTTATAGGAAATAATTGCTTCAGCCAAATCAATTGCAGCCTGGGTGACCAAATAAAGATATCTCTCGAGAGATCGTTTGAGTTTATCATCTGCTTCTATTTCCTCTTTGGAATATTTTTTATAGTCCCCCAAATATGCAAGATATTTCCGTATTGAGGTAATCTTTGTTTCGATTATTGAAATACTGCTCATGCTTTTGTTAGCCCGTATTTTCGCAGGGTATATATAAAATCGAAATACTCATTCCAAATACTTGGTTCAACGAGTACCTTGTATGGCTCTTTTTGGTAAATCAGCTTTCCTTCCCGTATTACACTGTATTTAAATTCCGGGCTCTCAATGTCGTTCAGAACACACAAATCAACATCGTCTGTTTTCAACTTTATCGCAACTTTTCCTAATAACTCAAGCCGTATGTCGAAACGTTTTTTGGGGTCCTTCTCATCTAAATACACCGCGAAATCGTAATCGCTAAGCGGGCCATCGGTTCCTTTTGCTTTGGATCCAAAAAAATATGCCAACTTTACTTGGGGATAATTCTCAAAAATATGAACAATTTTTTCTAAAATTTCTTCCATAGTTTTACCCTTGTGGCGATACATAAAAAAGCATTAAGGCGTCGTATCTACTCACTACGCCTATAACTTTTTTTTCTTTATCCACCACGGGAATCGGATTTACGCGATGATGTTCAACAAACGCCTTCACGGTTTCCTGCGCGCTTGCGTCTTCAAAAAGAGTTATTGGCTCTTTATTCATAATTTCCGCTACCTTAGTCTTCTTTAATTTTTCCATTGCCTCCCTGAAGCGTTCATATGTTTCTTTGTCTTCCCATGTTTCGTTGAAAAACCCTTCTATGCTGGAGCCCTGCGCTAAAAGATCATATTCAGTAATAATACCAACAAGCTTATTCTCGCTATCAATTACCGGAACTCCATTGAAGTAATGACTTGAAATAATTTTGTGCGCCTCAAAAACAGATGTTTCAGGACTCACAGAAACAACCTCTTTTGTCATTATGTCTTTTACGCTAAGAGCTTCTAACATATAATCACCCTATCATATATGATAATAATAATCCAAGCGCCGCGCCGTAAAGAATATGCAGCGCAAGCGAAGCGAACCACCAATATCCGCTTATTTTTATTCCAAAAAAGCCGCGTTTGGCCAGCGGCATCAAAACAAGCATCATAAATAGCCATGGTATAATTGAAAAAATTACTCCCTGCGCTATATTAAACTCGGCAAAGAAAAACTGCTTATCTACAAGCGCGCCAAATAATACTCCCCACAGCGCCCCCATGCTAAGATG
>CAYVZN010000005.1:12848-21336 GCA_964456125.1 uncultured Candidatus Saccharibacteria bacterium | reverse complement strand
AGATTAACTTCTCTCCGAGATTTCCTGGGTAAAGATGATAGTGAAATCTCCTGTGGTTTTACCGGAACCGGCCTAGAGATTTGCGGTGGTAATAGAGGGGGCTTGCCCTGCGCGAGCGGTGCCGGTCGAAAGGCTTTACGTTTTTCAAAACAATCACGACAGTATATCGGCCTTTTGCCGTCAGGCTTAAAATTTAATTTAACCTCTCGCTTGCAATCCCAGCATTGAGATATATAGCTCTCGGTTTCTTTAGTTCCAGTAATTTCTCTAGTTTCTCTAATTTCTCCAGTTTCTTTAGTTTCTTTAGTTATAACACCGCTCCATCTGGAAATCTTCTCCGCGATAACCTCCCCGCTTGTTCCATAGCGCTCGCGCGACACTTTTACAATTTTCTCCCTGCTGGATTCGCTAACAAATGGAATCGGGGGCAAAGTATGCGCGGCAAAGGCGTTTGATGCTACGCCGTCTATCATCAGTTTTATCGCGATATTATACTTTCCTAAATTTACTAAATCTTCCGGCGTAAAGCTCGGCATAAACTCGCTTTCCATAAATTCCGCGTCGGCCGCTCCAACGCGGAAGCTAACTAGGGTTCCCGCATTTCCGAAAGCCGCGTCGCGCACAATTTCATCCATCTGCGCTATATACTGATGCGCAAGGATTAGACTCAATCTATACTTTCGAGCTTCGGAAAGTATTCCGGCAAACGACGGAGTAGCAAAAGTCTGAAATTCATCTATATACAGAAAAAAATCGTTACGCGTCTCCTCGGGAATATCCACCCTCGACATTGCCGCAATCTGAAGTTTGGTTATCAATATTGTTCCCAGAAGCGAAGTATTATCTTCGCCGATTCGCCCTTTTGAAAGGTTAACAATAAAAATCTTTTTGTTGTCCATGATATCGCGGATATTGAAAGTGCTTTTTGTCTGCCCGACAATATTCCTAATAAGAGGATTTGATATAAACTGGCCGATTTTATTTTGTATAGCTCCCGTTGCCTCTTCCCTGTATCTTTCAGGGTACTTGGCAAATTCATTTATCCAAAATGATTTTACGGCCGGATCTTTTACGTTATCAACTACTTTCTTCCGATAATCCTTATCAGAAAGCACACGATTGGCGCCCATTATGGTAGCGTTTGGATATTCCAAAAGCGCGAGAAGGGCGTTATTTAAAATATACTCCATGCGCGCGGACCAAACATCAACCCATATCTTCTTAAACGCCGCCATAAGCCCAGACGCGATAAAATATCTCTGTTCCGCCCCCACGGATTCCATAATGTTAAAACCTATGGGCATTTCCGTGTCCGCGGGATTAAAATACACAACATCGTTTATACGATTTTTCGGAACATACTCAAGAACCGCCTCGGCGAACTCGCCGTGAGGATCTATAATTCCCACTCCCCGCCCTGCAATCACATCCTGAATCGCCATATTTTGCAGCATTTGGGTCTTGCCCATTCCGGTTTTCCCGATAACATACATGTGGCGGCGGCGGTCGTCGAGTTTTATTCCAAATTTTCGCCGCTGGCCTCGGGAAGTGGCTTCGGCAAAAAAATTTATTTCGTTGTTTAACATCGAATGTTAAACAAGTGGTTTAACATTCGATGTTAAACAAGCTACTCTACTGGCAGACCCGGAGGGGGCGCCGGCTTCCTTGTCTCAACGCGAGGCATAAACGGAGCCTTTACAATTAACCCGGGCAGATGAAAAATAGTTGCGAGTTCCTCAACATTCAACTGATACATTGGAGTTATATTACCCGGTAACACGCGTCGCCATTTATACCACATTACAATGCGCATCTTGCGAAAATGAAGCCGTATTTTTCTAAAATAAATAAATGATCTTTTCGGAAGGGTTTTTGAATTGGGTTTAAACGAATTTAGATTGTAAGTATTAAATAATCTGAAAAATCCAAAAAGGGCCGCTATATTTGTCCTGCTAAAAACATTATTTCTTCCCAAATATATAAAACGTATCAAAGTATCAAACGCTACTTTTGATATTTTTTCTTCAATTTGTTCCAAAATTTCACGCTCCCCGGGAGAAAGCCGCCACTCTGCCGGGCCAAGGACATCTTCTTTTTTTTCTTCTTCCGGAAGTTTTCCCATTGCCAACATCGCGGACTCTCCAAGCGAAGCTAAAGCCGAGTCTGCAATCCCAACCTTTTTCTCCTCTTTTCTCCCAAGAAGTTTAGTTAAAACTTTTTCTCCCTCATTGTGAAGTTTGTTCAAATCGCCGTTTGGCTGTATAATAATCTGAATCCATATATGCTCCCCGACTTTCAGTTTGTTAAGAATCTCCGCGATAGAAGCAATGGGGTCGAGACGCCGCTCTTCAACCATTTCCTCGAAATCCACATAGCTTCTTAGTGGATATGGATCTTCCCTTACAAGCATCAGATCAGTTCCCCAAACGTCCCAATCTTTATTGGGTAAATTTGGAGGGACTAAATTAGTATAGTCGCTAGCCTCTACGATCTCCGCATCCGGATATTGCGAATAGATTTGGGATTCAACAAAGTTTCTTAACTTTTTCTGGGTATGAATGTAAAAATGCACATCGCCTCCGGTTCCCGCGATCTCTAAACTAAACGATGGAAGTTTTTCCCCTTTTATCCAGATATCCCTGAAGTTCAAATCATCCCAGACGCCATGAAGCCCTACAAAAACATACTCCATCGCCTTTGGAGTTTTTAAGACGTCTGGAGGTATGCGTATTTCGAGTAAAACGAATTCAAGCGAATCGTAATATACTTTCCTTCGCCAGTACAGCCAGCTCTTCTTTACCGGAAAAAAAAGAAATAGCGGCGTGAGAAACCACCAAGTGGCTTTTATAATAAAAGATAAAAATGAGAGAACCTCCATCAACTAACAACTGACAACTGACCATTGACTACTGACTTCCCGACCATGCTTGCGTCAGTTGTCAGTTGTTAGTTGTCAGTTGTTATGCCAAAAAGTATTTATCGCCCTCAACCCTCTTGAAATAATTCCCGTTTTGAAGATTGAGAAAAACCGTATTGGGTTTAACAAAACGTCTTTCAGAAATCATTTCTAAAATTTCTTCTTTATGCATTGGCTTGCCTGCGCCCTTTAATATTTGCACCAGCACATCCTTAACCGTTCCGGGTTCGTATCCCCATTCAGATAGCGCGTAAAGCCCCCTTCCGATAAGAACGAATCTGGGATCTTTAATGAGCTCATTGTGAACGGTTTGGGGATGAGTAGCGCGCTCTATCGTGTCGCCCCTGAAGTATTGATCAATAAGAGAACTCATCTCTCTAAAATGCAAGGGCTTATGCTCTCGCTCGAAAACGAGATGCGCCTTATCCCTTACCCCCCGAGGCGTAATACTAGGCCAGACAGAAAGCCCATAATCGCCAAATGGACCCTTTCGGATACGCTTGCTCAATGATAAAATATTTTCGTTTGCAAGCTTAGTTAGATCCGAAAAACTTATGGGTTTGCCCTGCTTATCGAGCACGACATGCACATTCATCACGGAGGCTTCCGCCTCGGCGAGAGCGGATTTTGAAACGGCATATCGCGTGTAGAGGTCGTCGGTTTCTTTCGCGATAATAATATTCGGCATCAGGCGCAAAGCAAGCGCTAAGTACGCCTTCTCATCGGGTTTTACAAACGCGCTAAATAAATCGTCTTCTTTTACAGCGCCGTCTTTTGATTTTATATACTCTTCAATATTGCTAAATACTCCAGATAGAAGCATTGGCGCTCCGCTCTTTGTCATAAGACGCGTGATGGCATATTCTTGAATCTGGCGCACCCGCTCGCGCGTAATTCCGTAGCTTTGGCCGACAGATTCCAGAGTTTCCGCGCTATCGCGCCCAATGCCAAATCTGCGCTCGAGCACTTCGCGATTTTTTTGGGAAACAGACGCAAGTAATCTTACGACGATATTTTTTATATTAAGTTTTTGAACTTTACTCATTATTAATACTTAAAGTTTAGCATATATAAATTACGTGTCAAGTCAAGTGTGCTTTTTCGATTTTATCATAGACCATGAAAAAAGTAAAGGGGACGCGAGAAAAATAGAGGAATAAGTTCCAACCCCAATCCCGATTATTAAAGTCAAGGCAAAATAACGAATAGTCTCTCCGCCAAAAATAAATATCGCGATAAGCGCGAACAAAACAGTCAGCGATGTATTCAGGGAGCGCACGTAGGTTTCGGCTACGCTTTTATTTATAATCTTCTCGAAATCAAATTTAGCTCCCTGGCGCAAAATATTCTCTCTGATTCGATCAAACACTACTATAGTATCATTGACAGAATAACCTAAAATAGTAAGCAGTGCCGCGACAAACGGCGCGCCTATTTCTATATCCGTGAAATGCCCTAGAAGCGAAATTGAACCTGTGGCTATCAAGACATCATGAAAAAGAGCAATAGTCGCGACTACTCCATACTTCCAAGATTTAAGTGGAAAGGAAATTCGGCGAAAAGCCCAAGCAATATATATGAGTATCGATATAACAACCAGTAGAATCGCCCAGAGGGATTTCTGTTTTGTTTCTTCGCCGAGTATGGGACCTACGGAATCAAATCGCAACTCCTCAAAATCCCCGTATTCTTTCAAACTATTTATAATATTCTGATGGAGTGTTTCGTCAATATCTTTAAATCTAATTACTACGCCTTTATCGCCAATCTTCTGAATTATAATTTCGCCCAATTCAAACACTGCTAATTTTTCGTTAATTTTTTCAGGCGCCGGCCGATCGCCGCTAAACTCAATTTCCATGAGACTGCCGCCTTTAAAATCAATGCCAAAATTTAATCCAAAAATTCCTAAAGACAATATACTAACGAGGACTAATAGCGATGATAGCGTGTAATAAAATTTTCGATACCTAAGCATAATTTTCTAATTTTCAATTCTCAATTTTCAATCAATTTTCAATTACTTAATTCTCAAAAGTTTTGAAAATTGAAAATTCGAAAATTGAAAATTCAAGACATTTATCTTACCCAAAGTCTTAATTTTTTCCCTAATCTCCCCTCGCCCACAAGGCGCATCAAATATTTAGTCACTATCATCGCTGAAAACATGCTAGTCGCGACTCCGATGCCAAGCGTCAGCGCGAACCCCTTTATAAAGCTAGTCGAAAACCAGAATAGAATAGCGCACGTTATTAGCGTTGAAACATTTCCGTCTCTTATAGAAGTCCACGCGCGCTCATAAGCATGACTAAGCACAAGCAAAAAATCCACTTTACCATCTTTGGCGCGGGATATTTCTTCACGCAATCTTTCAAACACAAGAATATTCGCGTCCACTGCCATGCCAATAGATAAAATCAAACCTGCTATCCCGGGAAGCGTAAGAGTTATTGGAATTATTTTGAAAATCGCGAGAAGCAAAACAATATATATTATAAGGGCCAAAACTCCGAACACTCCAGAGACCCTATAGACTAATACCATAAAAAGAATAATCGCGATGACTCCGGCAATTCCGGCGCGCAGGCTTTTACTTAATGATTCCTCTCCGAGTGACGCGCCAATGCTTTGTTGTGATACGAGCGAGATTGGCACGGGCAATGCTCCGGCATTTAAGTTTCTTGAAAGTATTTTCGCTTCTTCTATATTAAAGCCGCTTATTTGGGCGCTGCCCCCGGCAATTTCCTGCTGAACAACAGGCCAATTTATGGGTATACCGTCCAAATAAATCGCGACGCGCTTTTGAATATTTCGCGCGGTCAGTTCTTGAAAGATCACCGCGCCTTCGTCGTTTAATTCCAGCAATACAATCGGCTGGTTTGTGTTCGGATCAAACTGCATGCTCGCTTTTTCCAAATACTGACCGGTGAGAGGAGAAGGAACCACAGATTTAAAGCACGGATCTTCCCCTTTGATTTGTATAACCGCAACAACAAGCTCCGGGTTCAAATTCACGCACGCTTGCGCAAGCTGTTCATCGGTAACACTTTCCTTAGAACTAAAAACATTTCTTAATATTCCGATACTTTCTTCTTTGGATATCTCCTCTTTAAACTCTAAATAAGGAGTCTCTCCTATAAGCTCTATGGCCTTGTTGAAATCGCGTACGCCCGCAAGCTCTATCACGAGCCTATAATCTCCACCACGCTCCTGAATAAGCACTTGAGGCTCGCGAACGCCAAATAAGTTAACTCTCCGCTCTATGACATCTTTTAGACCGCCCATGGCCTCCCTGTAGTTATCGGGATTTACCTGCGATAAATCCGCTCGATAGATAAGATGAAGCCCGCCCTGAAGATCGAGACCAAGCGAAAACGGAAGATTAAAAAATTTAGGAATATTTAAAATATCATCGGCTTTTTTTAGGGCATACCACCTATCCAGTTTACGCACAGATTCGGGCATATCTATAGCATCAAGTTTTGGGTTTGCCCATTCCGCGAAGCTATTCCAGTATTTTGGATAATCAAGATTCCCGGCTAAAAAAGCGACGAAAAAAACAGCAAGGATACCTGACCTGTATCTGCGGCGTCTATCTTTGGGCCAGATAAAACGCACTACTCCTAAAATTATCTTGTTAGGAAAATTAGAAATGCCCGCTGAAATTCTACCAAGTCTTTTCATAAGGTATAGAGTATATAAAATTGGAAGAGTAGTCAATGCGCACTACCCACCTCACCCCCCGGCCCCTCTCCTTAGTAAGGAGAGGGGAGCTCATACGCTACGCAGCGTCTAAAAACAAAAAAAATCGGCCTGATTGTGAATTGTAATCAGACCGATTATGACGCGATTTATCCGCTCCAGATTGGCACAGCGTTTTTGGGACGAAAGGTGAGTACCGTATCGGAGTCTCCACGCACGATACAACGCCAATTATCTTCAAGATTATAAACTTCCATAGAATCCAGCCTCGGATCAAATAAGTGCAGGCTTACTGCCCATTGCCGCGATGACTTGTTGCCTATTCTGTGCACAGTCTCGGGGCTTTCTTCTATCTCTTCCCATGCCGAGTATTCGTTGCGTTCGAGAATCTCATAGTCCTCTTCCCAGATTGCGAAAAGTTCTTGGGTGAGACCACCGTAAAGAACTCTTATTAATGCTTCAGAGCCGCCGTGCTTGTGCGGCATTGTGCGGCCGTCTGGTGTCCAAACAATGCGCGCAATAGAAAATTCGTCCATACTTTTAACGCTTGTCTTATAATAGGGTCTTCTTTCCCGCTTTGGTAATTTTTTATATTTATTAATAATATTATCAAAGTACTCTCGTTGATTCGCTTCGGACATTCGCTTGATATTATTTATGTGTGCCAGAAACTGAAGCATTCCGTTCATTGCCTATCCTCCTTTTAATCTTCATGGCAAAGTCCTTTCAATGGGCCCAAGCTACATGGAATTGACTTTTTCGCCGTATGAATTTTTCGTCCATATTCTATAAATAAGTAAGTAATCACGAACCAATTTTTTTTGTTAAATAACTTCATTAAATCCTGCTCAATCTTATCAGGATTTTGTTCTTTTGTAAAACCAAGATGCCGCGACACTCGCCGTACATGAGTATCAACAGCGATGCCTTCTATTATATTATACGCGTTGCCAAGAACTATATTCGCGGTTTTTCGGCCGACACCCGGGAGTTTAATCATCTCCGCCATGCTATGCGGCAATTTGCCCCCAAATTTATCGCGTATAATTTTAGAGGCCGCGATAATATTCTTTGCCTTATTATGATAAAATCCGGTGGATCTAATTTCCTGTTCAAAAACTTTTAGATTTGCCATGGCGAAGTCATCTACTGTCTTATACTTCTGAAATAACTTCTCCGTAACCTCGTTCACTTTTTTATCAGTACACTGCGCAGACAAAATCACAGCCACTAATAGCTGCATATTATTTTTATAATTTAAAACAATCTTAGCATTAGGATATGCTTTTTTGAGCCGCTGAAGAATTTTCCTAGCACGCTCTTTCTTTTGCTGAAACGATTCTGCCATGAATGCAATTATATAACTATGACAGCAAAAATAAAAGCCCGCTTAATTAAGCGGGCACGGGCTCTTTTTCTCGTTCGGGAGCTTTTGTCGGCTCGGTTGTTCTCTTGGGAACACGACCCGGCTCTTCTCTCGGGATCCTCTTTGGAGGTACCGGATCCTCAAGGGGCCAGTACTCAACCTTTCTTATCGGCTCGCCAATTTGCGACATACTCTCGCCTCCTTTATCCTATTGTGATCCCGTAATCTTCCGCGATTTGGGCGAGGAAACTTGGGTCAAGTTTTTTGAAACCGTAATCGGGATCCCGAATTACGTCGTTATCATCCTCTGCGCAAAAGGCAATAACGCCCCGTTCGTACTCCGGCGAATAGTAATAACTCATTTTTTTAAGGTCTATATAATTATTGCACGCATTGCAGCGAGCCTCCAAAATGCTAATGGGATAGGCAAATTCCGCCCTTACTCCGTCGCTATACTCAAGTACATTTCCCCACAGCTTAACCTCGCCCAGAAAAGTGCGTCG
>CAYVZN010000005.1:0-12748 GCA_964456125.1 uncultured Candidatus Saccharibacteria bacterium | reverse complement strand
CGCTATACTCAAGTACATTTCCCCACAGCTTAACCTCGCCCAGAAAAGTGCGTCGCACGACACTGTTCTTTGGGTCCCTTACATATTCCCTGTTGTTTACGGCATAGATACCGCATTGACAAGTAGGGAATGGGACCTCGTGAATCATGCATTTCAAGCATTGGGCTGTTAATTTCTCGCGCATTGGCCAAAACACTCTGACTCTATCGACAAAGGCCGACCCACCCTTGCTGCCCAAAATAAACTTATCGCCGTCTTTATAAATATCCCATGTCCGGAACCCTGTCCTGTATGTGAGAAAAGTGGCCTCCGGCTCCTGATCAAGCCAGGATTGTTCAATTTTGTTTGTTTCAAAATACATGGCCATTAAAGATAAAGATGCCTGTAAATTTTGAAGTGCAGCAGCTTGCCCTTGCGCACAGTCTCTTGCAAAATAAGTGCGTCCGGTACTAGGCGGGCCGAGTAACACAACGCCATGTGATATCTTTCCAAAAACAGACGGATCAATCGCAAAGTGGCTGTTGCCTATAACGGATATCTGCTTGCGATGATTATTACGTATTTTAAAAACAAAGACCAGCACATCGGGCAGACAAATCACCAACATAACCAGCCGCTTAGCAAATCTAAACACAGATGCCCTCCTACTACCGATTTTTATCTGCGGTTGAATTGTAAATGTACCAAAATCTACTGCAAAAATTATACCATAATATCTCTAAGTTTGCAATAGTCGCAGCTCGAATTACCACATCTTTCATTCCAGAACGAAAAGCCAAGCATTTCTGCCGTTACATCTTGTATTTTGTACTCAAGCTCGCGGACATCGTCTTGTGTGATTTCAAACTTTTCTTTGAAAAATTTTCCGGAATTTTTGTCGGGTTCAACAAAGTCTATTTCCCCTGAAGTCATTACATACGGAGAACCTTCAAGCTTATCTAGCAATAATTTGTAAAACACAAGCTGCCTTTTTTCGTTTCCGGTCGTATTCTTAGTCTTACCCTCCAGTTCATTCCGCGTCCGCCGCTTGCCGGTTTTGTAATCAACGACATTTACTTTGTTCCCTTCCAGCATCTCTATTTTATCTATCTTCCCCGTCAGACGCACCTCGCCATCCAGAAAAACATTTTTAACCACAAACTCATTTACGGTATTTGTATGCCAAGTTCCATTATAGTTTTCGTAATATTTCAACAGCGTTTCTTTGCCTTTCGCAAGCGACTCTGTATAGTCATGCTCACTAATTGGTTCGCGAATAAGCGCGCGCTCAAAACTTTCCAAAAGCAGGGTCAAATCCTGTTTTTGAGTATCAAATAACTCTTTCAGCGCCGCGTGCACTGCGGTGCCGTACATTTCGTGCTTTGTCTTGGCGCGCGGAATCTGAAGAAGATTGTTATAAAAATATTTCCATGGGCATTCAAGATAATTGTTTAGGGCTGTCGGCGAAAGTCCTCTCTTTTCAAAAAGCTCTTTTAAAAATTCCTTTTCGTCGTCCGCGGCTATAATATTTTTTTGAGCAGCAAATATTATTTTAGGATTATTTTCAAGATTTTTTTCATAAACACCCCCTGTGCCTGCTATTTTATAATCACCGGAAATCTCTTCTATAAACTGCGAGGGAAATAATTCCCGGCCATCAATATTCATGCGCGGATAGCTTATGTATACCTGCTTTCGCGCTCGGGTAAGCGCGACATAGAACAAACGGCGCTCGTCACTTTCGCTATCAGTTTCCAGGAGCGGGTTTATCTCCGAGCTGGTTGTGAGCGCTAAGCGCGAACCCCCTAGCGGGGCATTTCCAGCTCCGCTAGGAAAGCGAGGAGATAAACCCGCTCCTGGAAACACCCCATGGGGCAGTTTTATCATCTGCCGAGTATGCCGCTTTCCCCAATGCCCCATGTTCGCGCCGGTTATAAACACATAATCAAACTCAAGACCCTTGGACCTGTGCGCCGTCGTAAGCCGTACAGCGTTCTTGTTTATGTCTAGTTTTTTATCCCACAGAGATACTCCCCTGTCTCCAATAAGCTCGATATGAGCTACAAAATCTCCGAGAGTGTAGTTCTTATCTTGAGACGCTAACTTTTTTACTAAATTATGTAAGGCGCGCAGGCGGTTTATTCTTTCAATATAATCTTGCTTTTTTAACAGATAATCTAAAAACCCTGATTCCCGCACAATTCGTTCAAATATTTGCGGCGCGCTCATGTTGTACGCAAGCTTATTCCAACGCGACAGCAATTTATGTATTTTCCACACTCGCGTAGAACTATACGGGGAACGCTGTAAAAATTTATAAATATCTATAGACGGAACTTTTAAAAAATTCACGTGAAGTACCGCCGCAAAAAAATCTCCCGAACCAAAATCGACCACAGCTTTTAGCATGGTCACAAAATTTTTAATATCTTTGTTTTCGAGAATCTGCTCGTCAGACTCAACTCGGCAGGATATTTTATTTTTTTGAAGCATCTCTTGTATGGAAAACGCATCGCGGTTATCCCTATATAAAACTGCTATTTCATTGGGCTTTGCTCCATTTTTTGTTAATTGCTTTATTTTGCGAGCAAGAAAATAATTTTCAGAATCTTGATCTCTGAAATTATATACACGGATTTTTTTCTCGGCATGCCCGGCGCAAGCTTTAAGTAAGACATCTTTGGAAATCAAACTCCCCGACGCATCCAATATAGACTGCGTTGATCTATAGTTATCGCTAAGCGTGATAATTTTTGCTTTTGGATATTTTGAATGAAAGTAAATAAAATTCTGAATATTCGCTCCCTGAAATCTATAGATAGATTGCTTTTCATCGCCAACGACAAATATATTTTGCGCGCCCGCTTTGTCTGATAATAATTCTAAAACTCTATTTTGCGCGTAATTAGTATCCTGATGCTCGTCTGCCAGCAAATATTTATATTGCTCTTGTAATTTTTGCGAAAAAACTTCATCGCTATCAAGCCGCTCAACAACAGAAAGTATAATCTCATCGTAGTCATATCCAATTTCGCGAAGCTTTTCCTGATAAGCTTTATACGCTACAACAAGCTCTTTATTTTTCTCTATATTCCTCTCGAGATCCTGATATTTCCCCTTCATTTTGCCTTTATGCGGACCCTTCTCGTGATAAAGATCTTCTATGTTCAAAAATTCTTCGCTCGCGCTTCTTAGTGTTTCATTTAATTTTTCAGGGCCTATGCCTTCGCGTTTAAGGTCAGAAAAGGATCGCAATAACGGCTGAACATACATAAAGTTATCGCCAAAGGGCTTTAACAGTTTAAAATTGCCGCGATTAATAACGTCTTCCAGAATCTGCATCTGCCCTATTTCATCAATCAGATTTTTTTCATAAAACTGCGGAAACTCGTCTATATTGCCCCGAATAAGATCATTGCAAAAAGCATGAAAAGTATAAATAGAGACATAGTAGGCCTTGGGGCCCAATATTTCCACAAGCTGCTTTCTCATCGCGGCAACCCCGCTTTCTGTAAAAGTAAGCGCTAAAATATCCTCGGGCTTAGCCTTATTTTTAATCAGAATATTTGCGATCCGCATCGTCAAGACACGCGTCTTTCCAGTTCCCGGGCCTGCGACCACCATTACCGGCCCGTCTATCGTATCCACCGCCTCTTTTTGCCGCGTATTTAACTCGTTATATAATTTTTGAAAAACTTCGTTTGCCATCGCACTTGTATATTACACTACACAAAATTTTATGCAAAATAAAAAAACGTCCGCTTTTATTTATGCGGACGTATGTTTTCTTTTTGAAATATTAGGTCGTCATTGCTTTTAGAATGCGACGGCTTGAAGCCGGATTGATTTTTCGTGTATATATCCTCGCGATTCAAGCATTGAACGTTGCGATTTCATGTGGCCAGCTCCAAACTTGATGCCTACAAATTCCGGCCTTCTTTCTTCAACGAGACGATCGAATTCTACAAAGCAATATGCGTCTCTTGGGAGAACGACGATCTCCTTAACTGCCACCTCAAGCTCGTATAAGCCCGTCAGTCTCTCTGCCTCCTCTAGCTCACTTTTCCTAAAGTCACCACATTCGATACGCTTGATAGCATCCCGAAAATACGCAACAGTTTGCTTTTTAACGAGAATAGAAATATCTCTCCAGTGTTCCTTGCATAACTCGTCCAGAGACGACTTAAAAACGAGAGGATCCACACTCACCCAATGAGGCATGCGGTATTCATTTTGAAATGCATCGTTCTCGTCACAAAGACCCAACATATATTCAAGCCCCATGGGTCCATAGAATACTGAAAAATAAAACGCGTCCTCAATGGAATCAGAAAAAATTTGCTCGTTGATCCATTCAATTCTTTGATGTCTCTCTACTTGTTTTAAAGTGAAATGCTCGGAAAGAACGAGATCGCAAGGAGCTAAAATATTTCTTACTTGTTCATAAAACATTTCATCGGCAACATGGCACATCCCAGTCAATACAACCCTTAGGTTTTTATCGGGATAACGATAGTAATGAGCAAATACATATATGCCCGAAGAATCTACGATATATTCCCCCTCATCGTACATAAGATCCTCCTTACGTAGGGTATATGTTCAATACCATAATAACCGCAAAATAACAAGATCTAACTATCGGGGTCAGACCCCGATAGTTAGTTATTCTAAAATAAAATCTTTAACATCCTCATAAGAATCTGCTTTATGCTTAATCCAGTCTTTTACTGCTCGCTCACATCCTTTTGTACTTTTATAAATCTCAGTGAACATTTCCCGATTGGTTAATGAAGGAAAATTTTTCCTACCTATATAATCAGGATAACTGGACCACCTATAAATATTTAAAACTTCCAGAGCCTTTTTCTCGCTCGTAAGTCCAGTCGTTTTCCAACCGGGCTCTACTAACTGACATGGGTTAGTATGAATGTATGAAAAGATAGTGTTCAGTTGGCGGTCATTCTCTATTTTTACTGCCTTAAAATGGCTTTGAAAAAGCGAGCCACTGCGTTCGTATTTTTTATTAATATAAGCTGCATAACCACCCTTTACTCTCTTCATAAACTCAGAAATTCCACCGTCTCTCAACTGACGAAGTAATAAATGAAAATGATTGGGCATTAAGCAGAAAACTAGTATTTCAACGAGCAATTTTCTTTTCCTCTTACCCTCTTTTCTACTTCCTAGTCCCCCACTCCAACTATCGGGGTCAGACCCCGATAGTTGAGATTTAGTTAACATTTGTCTATATCTACTGTCTATAACCTCGACATTGTTGAATTCATAAAAATCTCTGATCAATCTAAAATAATCTACAGGTTGAAAGAATATTTCCTGTTGAGAATTTCCCCTGCTTACAACATGATATATATTATCAGTAACCAGTTGTATTGTTTTTCTAGCCATAAATCCCACTACCCCTAACTATCGGGGTCTGACCCCGATAGTTAGGAGATAATTAATATTTTTATATTACACTTATTGTACGCTTGTGCAAAATAAAAAGCATCCGACTGGTCGGATGCGAATGTGTTTGTTATGGCAAATGCCCACATGTAAAACATAAATGCCGCGCGGGACGAAAAATATCGGAGAGGCTAATTGAAGGGCCGTCGACGCCGCTGAGCATAAACTTTTTACATTTTAAACACCGGCGCGAAAATATAAATCGCGCGCCTATGAATATTGCGGGCAGAAGAAAAATAGCCGTAAGAAGTATTTTTATTTGCGGATCGTCCAACGCGACACCTCCTTATTTATTCTTCTCAATCGCTTGCGTCAGCTTATTTCAAAGTTAAGGAACTTGTTCCAGTATTCAAAAAGTTTTTTAGTGGCTACCACATCGTCCATGCAATATCGGGCGATTTCTTCATAGCGGCCATCTTTGAAAGCTTGCGGCACTTCTTCACCGCTCATGCCTCCTTCCTTTGGACTTTCTATGTTAAATGCCTTAGTTACAAAATGCAATTTGGGCAAACGCCGCACCGCCCCGTAAAAAGTAAGCTGATCAGATAGGTCTATATGTTGTGGGCCATATTTCTGCAAAGATAAGTATCTGTTTGGCATAAGATTTCGCGATGGACGAATGCCATGCACGGCAGAACGAATCATCAAAAAAGGCGCGTCGAACGCGCGCCCGTTAAAAGTTATAAACGTAAAATAGTTTTTTGCGGCTTCCCAAAACTTGAGAAGTATTTCTTTTTCAGTACCGGCTCTGTATTTTATGCCGTCTTCTTCAAAGTCCCCCACTTCGCCCTTCGGGCTTCGCGGGGCAAGTTTCCCATCTGTCCTAAAATAAACCGCGCCATTGTTTTGGTCGTCTACCAGGCCTATTGCGACTACCTCGCCAAGAAACGGAGAAAATGGCAAACCTTTTTTTATTTGCTCTAATTCGCGCTCAACCTGCCCTTCGGTCTGGGAATCTCTCTCCGCCCACTGCCGAAAATATCCCTTGGTCGTGTCGTCAAGATCATCATAGGATTTACCTGTTGTTTCGATGTCGAAAACAAGATAGGACATATTTATATATTACCGCTAATACAAAATTTTGCAAAATAAAAAGGCCAGTATCGCTGCTGGCCCGCAAAATTTCTTGCTTTTTCTATTTTTGGGAAGCGGCTAAAATCCAGACGCCGTCACCCTTTGTTATGCCGCGAGAATCTCTACCCACACCAGCGGGACTCACGCTTCTCAATTCGCCCTTTTCTATACCGATTTTTAACCGTTCAACCTCGCCTATATCTCTTTGCCATGCCCACTTACTCTCGTCAGAAAAAAATTTATATTTGTAATTATTAAGCTCATAACCTAGTAATGTAACATCATTTGTATACATAGTATGAATATGAGGGTAGCTTGTGCAAGTCGTTGTCTTTCCGGTGCTAGTACAGATTGTATGTATGTCCGTCCACGTGTAACTTGATTTGTTTGTCGAGGTAATAACTCCGTACGAATTATACGAACTTGGTTTCGAGCCCCCGCCAATATTCGCCATACCCACAACAATCATCGCTATAATAAACACAGCAATCGGCAAAACGAAATCTCTTGCCTGAAAACCGTTGTATTGCTGAATCAGAAATAATATTAACGCGAGGACCAACGCCCACAATAAAACGACGTCAATATTATTCCATAATGTCCCGCCCAAATCTCCTAATTTACCTGTCAGGGTCGATTTATCAACATCTCCGCCAATCTTATTGAAGAATCTAAGCAAAGTCAGCACGGGATCGTCTTTGAAATCAACAAATATTTTTTCGCCATAGGTCTTGGATTTAGTAACGGTTATCTTATCGTTTCCGGAACCAATAGCCATAAACATGGTGTTATCGGGAAATACAAATAGCGCGGCGCCGTTATCTTTCTTTTTCTTGCCCACACCGTGCTTATTAAACCAGTCTATAACTTCGGGCTCAGAAAATTTCTCTCTCGTAAAAACCAGAACCATTTCGTATCTCGTTTTAAGATCAAGGTTCCATAGATACCATCCAAGAGCGACTTCTGAATCAGGAGACAAAAAATCACGCTCATCATAGATGTATATCCCGCGAATATCGGGCGTATCATTGTCTTCATCGCCGTACACTAGCGATTGCGGCACGAGCGCTGTAAGACACACTAAGAATAAAAATACCAGTATATTTATTTTACTTTTCATTTCCGCCAAACCACCTTTCCATAATCTGATCATATTCGCCGCTTTCGCGCATCGCGGCAATAGTTTTGTTGGCTAATGGCAGTATTCCTTGGGAATCTCCTTCAGCCACTGCGAATCCGTACTCCTCGCCGGTTTCTATAACTCCAACTATCACTAGATTAGTTCTTGATTTTACAAATGCCCGCGCCACCGGTTCGTCTATGATTATGACGTCAAAATCTTTTCCTAGTCTTTGCAGGGCAACAACCATTTCCGTAAATGACGCGTGTCTCGAAACGGCAATCTTTCCCGCAATATTTTTCTCAAACCAATCCTGGCTAGTCGTGCCCTCTTGGTACGCAACGGATAGCCCCGCTAAATCTTCAGGCGAAGAATATCTGATATCCGCATCTCTTGTGGTGAGAATCGCTTGATTCGCGACAAAATAAGTATCCGAGAAATCCGCGACTTCATCGCGCGCATTGGTTTTCGTTACTGCCGCGCAAACTATATCCACAAGCGGCTTTTCGTCAGTAGCGCCTCTTACGAGCGATGGCAGAAGTGCGTCAAAGGCCAAATCTCTCACGACCATTTTTCTGCCAAGAGATTTCGCTATTTTCTCGCATAAATCCAAATCAAGCCCCCGTACTTCCTCGCCAAAGCGCATTTCAAACGGGGGAAATCCCGTGCTTGTCCCAACAACTAATGTGTCCTTGTCCGGCTGTGAAGCGCGGGAAATAGTCATGAACAGCACAATTACAAACACCGCCGCCAGCGCCACCGCTCCAAAAATTATAACAGGCACTGATCGGTTTTCCTTGTCTCTCTTGCTCCTTCGCTGATAATCCATCGCGCCTCCTTTTATGAATAATTTTCTGTCTGTTAAAAAGGAGGGACAATGCCCTCCTAGCTATTTATTTTTTGGGATTCAAATCCAGATCTAATTCCGGAGAAGTTTGAGCGTCACTTGAAGCTGCGAAGGTTTTGTACTTATTTGGATCAAAACTGAACATGCCAGCTACTACGCTACCCGGGAACTTCCTTGATTTATCTTTGTAATTCTTTACGGATTGGTTGTAAGAATCACGTTCATGTTTAATAACTCTTTCAACGCTCTCAATCTGGGCGTTGAGCTCGGTAAGCTGGTCGGTCTTTGCCTCTGGCACTGCTTCCACCTGAATCGTAATGAAACTGCGCACGCTTTCAAACTGCGCATTCGCGACACTTTCAAGCTCTGACGGATCTCCTCTTTGGGCAGCAGTACTTACATTATTTCTCGCCTCAACATAACGTTGCTGCAGAGCTATCTGAAACTCTGCAGATAATTTTGCGGTCTTTGCAAACTTGGGCAATGTGTCCAACCTTTGCTGATACGCAGACTGGACATTTCCCCAAGATTTTTCAACGTCGTTATCCGCGCTGACCAGCCCATTGTAACTGCCCCATGCACAACCGCCAGTAATTAAAACCAGTAATCCCACCACTACTAATGCTATCAGTACTCCTTTCATCTTTCCTGCCTCCTTACGGATTTTTTTGCCGAATTTTTGCCTAGGTAGATATTCCTATTAAGCCTTATTTCAGCTCATGTATAAATGTTCATAATTACCTCCCTTGCTTCGCAGAAGCTAAGATTGCAATCGGAGCTAAGACGGAACTATTTAAAGAACTAGCCTGCTTTCACAGACTAGATAACCTAGCATACACCTAAATTTCTGTCAAGTTTTTCGAGAGTATTTTATCGTGGCCTTCGAATAAAAATTTGCCCTTAAATTTTTTGCCGGATAATAACAAGGGCATCCAGTGAGCATCGTCGGGCCACATATTATTATACGGAATTTCGTTAGCTTTGAACCAGACAGGCCTCATTTCATCCGTTTCTTGCGGCTCGCCACTAAATTTATTTGCGCGAAAAACATGCACTTCCAAAATTTCAGGATTGCCTTTAAACTCAAATTCTATAACACCGGCGTTATCTATATCTTTATCGAGCAAAGTAATTCCCGCCTCTTCATAAACTTCTCTCTTGGCAGCTTCTTTTATAGTTTCGCCTAGCTCTACTTTTCCGCCAAAGCCGTTCCACTTGCCCGCGCCAAACCCCCTCTTTTTCATTCCAAGAAGCACGTTCGGATGTTTGTGAATAATACAAAGTGTTAGAATCTTTTTCGTCATGCTTTTTGAAACTTTTTAATGACACAAGCCACCTCTTCCGATATGCCCATAAGTGTGATTTGACTTGGTTTTTGAGATTGGAAATCTTTTTTTATTTCGCGCGATTACTTTCGATATTGCCTCTAAAGTAAAGTATCAAGACTTGTTATCCACATCACGACTATTGACAAGTACCGTCAGTTTGCTATTGTAGTAATACAAATGGCTTCGGCCCTCCCCCGCAAGGGGGTAACTATGCATTTCATTCAAAAAGCGCCCGTAGGCGCTTTTTGAGTTCCCTCAAATCTCTTTTAGATACATCGCCCAATTTGTACTGCATGCGCTTAGCATCAACTAACCGAATTTGCGATAAAATCAGCGTGCTCTCGGTTTCACTTTTAGAAATCTGCACCCCAACATAGTATTTACCCCTTTTAGTATGCTTAGTAAATGGTAGAACCCACAACACCTCATTATTAAATAAATTTGCGAAGTATCAAAACGGGCGAAGATATTTATCCCCTCCACCGTCCTGCTCAAAGCCGATATTCGCTCCCGGAGAGCAAAACCAAACTTCACGCACATGAAAGAACGGCCGTTTTTTATCGTTATGAATGGCGGATTTTTCGCTATGCCATTTTTGAAAATCTTTTCGCATGCTGCTTATTCCCACGGACTGCCGCTGGATAATCTGCGGGACTCTGAAAGAGAAAAAGGCACTCGCGGAGTTTCTTTCTCCTTTTCTTCAATCAGGGCGTAATTTTTTTCTCGCGATTGCTGTTCTTCGACGCTTGCGATTTTATGAGCTTCGTCGTAACTTAACCCCTTTTCTGCCATTAGTTTGCGTTCCGTAAGCTCGTGTCGAGTCGTATATTCCAGCTCCACCGAGTTTATTGCGCTATCAAGCCAAATCTCTCCTTCGGGAATAAAATTATATACACGGTCATTGCCTCCAAAAAGAAATTCGGAAAGAATTTTGCGGCGAATAAAACTTCCGTTTACTATCCAAACATCTAGTCCCTCTCTCTTTCCCATGTAATATTCATACACGCCCTTTAGGGATCGACGCCTGCCATTCGCGGCGGGGGGCTGGACACTAGGAAGAGTCGCCAATTGTTTGTCTTGTTTATCGCTGATTTCTTGGCTCATCCCGTACGAAGTAGCTGTGTGCGCAGTTATATAAAATAACTATGCGCGTATAACTACTTATATTGTTAGTTATAATATTCCCGAGCGTTAACCTGTTAAGTTAAGGCTACCTCGTTCGGAACTCATAATTATATTGTGCAGTATATTTCCGCCAGATGCTATATGTGGATAACTATAAACGGGGAATTTTTCTCGGTTTAAAAATAAAAGGGGTTGTCCACGCCTGTCCGCCTTTGGCGGAATGTTTTGTGAACAACCCCATTTTGCTGCGCCTGTCCGCCACAGCTTTACGCGAAGGCGGAAACTCAAGGATCAAGAGACCCGCCTGCGCCGATGCTTCGGCGGGCAGGCAAGAAGTCAAAAGACCCAAGAGTTCAAGCGTTCGAGGGACTACTGCGAGACGAACCCCGAGGCCGAGCCATAGACCTCGTTGGCGTCGTTGACCCAGTAGGCGTTGAACATGACCTCGCCGCCGTGGAAGTAGAAGATCGGCGCGCGGTCGAAGCGACCACCGGCATCGGGAGAGTACTCGTCACCAGGGCAGTCGATGTGCAACTGCTCCCACTGAACGAGCCGCTCGGGATGCGACAGGATCATGCACCCCGCGATGAACGACCCGAGGCCGAACTCGTGGGGAGCGTAGACCACGCGCACCCTTCGCACGGACCGACCCCGATGGGTCAGACCGAACTGGGCCGGGATCAGCAGAAAGTCGCCCTTCTGCTTCTCGCCGATCATCTGGAGCGCGACGGCTGTCCGCTCGGAGAGCCGCAGGTACTTCGGGCCGAGTGCGCCCTTGCGGTAGTTGTGGAAGGTGCGGGTTTTGCCGATCAGGCCAAGGACCTTCTCGACAGCCTCGTTGTACGAGGACGCAACCTTCTCCCACCGCGGAACGGCGAACCAGCCTTCCGCGCCAGCTGGCAGAGCCGGAAGCTCCTTGGAACAGGCCAGCACCGAACTGGTGTTGAGACCGTTGAAGTGCTTGGAGAGCTCCACGAGCTGTTCGCAGACCGGCTTCACGGCGTACCCCGAAGGATAGCCGTAGTTGGACTTCACCTCTTCGTTGGCGAAGAACGGACTCGCCGTGACGAGAGGTGCCGAGGTCACTTCCTTGGCCTCAATAATTTGCTGAAGTCCGTGCGCAACCCATTCGGGATCAATCGGACTTCCTCCATCTTGATCGAGCTGTCGCTTGACTTCGCGCATCCGCCGATCGATGGTTCGATATTGGTCGCCAGTGACAGCATAATTATTAGCCGCCATGACAACACCCCCTTGTTTTGCGAGATTCGCCCTCGCTGTTGCGGCCCGCCTCCCTGTCCGCCTATGGCGGAATCATGAGGTAAGCCCGCCGTCGCCAAAGCTCATGGCGGGCAAGGCGCGTATTGTAAACCAGTGCGTCTTACCCTTCGCAGCTTTAGCAAAGAAAGGCTTACCTCATAAAATAGCTCTTTTTAAATGTACGATTTTACTGCTAGAAGTATAGAAAATTATCGCTAGTTTGTCAAGTACATATCGTATAATGAGTTCGAGCGCTAATTACAAGAGACTACCACGCCCTTGTTGACGTGAACTCAGGAGAGTTCGTTGCGATATTTGAACCGTATCACAAACTCGCTAAATAATAAAAATAATCCTATACTTTAAGTATGGTTTATGGAAATCTCCGGCTGGAGGAAAGACTGGAAACTCAAGGTCTATTTAGGGGCAGTAAGTGGGAATCTCAATCCCAGCCAAGAGTCGTAAAACGGCTCTTTTTTTATTACCTATGCCCCATGACACCTCTGCTTTTTCAATAACCAACCACGAGGATTTTCTTTATTTTAA
>CAYVZN010000004.1:26970-28352 GCA_964456125.1 uncultured Candidatus Saccharibacteria bacterium | reverse complement strand
AACCCGCCCCTCCGGTGATAATACAAACTTTATCCAAAAGCGCGAAATTATTTTGATTTTTTCTTTTCATGAAAATCTCCTTACGCGATTTTTTATCCTTGCTCTATTTTTATATATTATTTCTGCAAGCACCCAATCTTCAGGATTATCCAAATCTATGGATCTCCATTTGGGACATATCAGCGCTTTTGTATTTTTTGTAACCACTTTCTTCTCCTCTATAAGCGCTTGTGTTTCTACAAAATACACAAAGCATCCGTTCAATATATATCCCGGCTTCCAATCCTGAACATTGCTCGACTGTTCCTCCGAGCCGTTGACGAGAATAATGTTATTATCTTTATCCAGATTGTAAAATTTGGGTTCTGTGGGACAAACGGTAAGAGTTGTCGTGGCATTACTTGCCCGAAGCAAGCGCCAGCAATCTATGATATCCTGAGTCTCTCGCAGTGGGGATGTTGTCTGAAGCAGCAGAATGTAATCGGGAATATATCCCCTCCCCTTTTTCAGTCTTGCCAGAGTATATAATATACTATCTATAATCTGAGAGTTGTTTCTAGCAAGACGAGCAGGCCTTAAAAACGGGACCTCTGCTCCATATCGCAAAGCAATATTCGCGATCAAAGAAGAGTCCGTGTCCACTATAACTCGCGTAGAACAACCTTTTAACCTCAATGAGATGGCTTGCTCAATAGTATACGCGATAAGCGGCCTACCCAAAAATTTTCTTGCGTTTTTGTTGGGAATTCTCTGTGAGCCTGAACGAGCAGGAATATAAATTAGAATTTTTTTTCGCGCCGTCATGCCTTTTCATTAATTTTTGCCAACAACACGTGGCCTATATACCTCCTTCCGTAAATGCAATGCTCCTTTTGGTGGCACTCTTTATAAAAACCTAGTTTAAGGAAAGCTTTGATAGACCCCTTATTTATATCGTATGCGCCGGCTGTAATCTTATGAAAACGAAGCTTATCAAAGGCATAATTGGTGAGAAGCTTTATGGCCTCTGTTGCATATCCCTTGCCCCAGCAAGATTTATCTCCAATCATAATTCCTATGTCCCCCCTGCTGTGGTTCCAGTCTATAAATCCTAACTTTATCGTACCTATAAATCTGTTTTCGCCCTTGAGTATAATTGCCAATAGAAGATTATTTTGGTCGCGAGAAAGTCTGGAGACATATTTCTTCAAGCTGGCCAGTGTATAATGAGTGAAGCGCGCCTCGAGAAACTGATTTACTTCTTTATCGCGCAGCCACGCAAGATATGTCGGGCCAACGTGTGAAGTTCGCAGGGGTATCAAATAAATTTTTTCTCCTTCCAGCCGCAACCCCTTTTTTCGTAATTTGTTATTTTGCGCCATATTCAAGTAAATTACGCCTGC
>CAYVZN010000004.1:15679-26870 GCA_964456125.1 uncultured Candidatus Saccharibacteria bacterium | reverse complement strand
CTATATAGGTCTAATGGGGAGTCCTGCATTATACATAAAACTTTTCACTTGTGTCAAGTTTGAATCCGAAAAATGAAAAACAGAAGAAGCAGCCACCGCAGATGCATTCGCGATGTTCACTGCGTCAACAAAATGCTGTCGGGTCCCCGCGCCGCCGTTTGCGATAACCGGAATTGAAACGCCGTTTGTAATTATTTTAACAAGATCCAGATCATAGCCAGTCATCGTGCCTTCTTTATCAATAGACGTAATTAAAATTTCCCCAGCCCCAAGTTCGGCGGCCTTCTTTGCAAGACTTGAAACCTCAATGCCCGTTGCTTTTTTGCCCCCATGGATAAAAGCTTCATATTTCCCGTAAGATGCTTCCCTCGCATCGATAGATACAACAATACATTGGCTGCCGAAAATTTTAGAAGATTTTCTAATAAAATCGGGGTCTTCTACGGCAGCGGTGTTAATCGAAACCTTATCTGCTCCGGCCTTCAAAATCTCGTGTATGTCCCCGATAGAACGCACTCCTCCGCCGGCTGTAAGCGGAACAAAACAGTCTTTTGCAACCTCGCGCAATGTATCCAAAAGAAATGCCCTGCCTTCGTCTGCCGCATTTGCGTCCAAAAATATCAGCTCGTCTGCGTCTTGAGAATCATAAATTTTTGCCGTGCTTACCGGTGAACCAACGTCGCGCTGGCCGCCTTGCCCAAACCTGATAGGCTTTACCATTCTCCCCTCCTTAAGTAATAATACTGGTATTAATCTAACTTTAAGCATATTAGGGGTTCCAATCCCACAAAGGCATGTCCCACAAAGGCTCATCGCCTTCTTCTCTGGAAAAATCATGCGCATACGGGGGAATAGCGTGGGATAGCGCAATTTTCCTCCACTCGTCTTCACTGATGCCTAGGATTTTTAAAAGATAGTCTAAGCTCGCAGGTCTCTTCCCTTCATATTTTTTAATGAGTTCGGCAGCTTCTTCCCGCGTCATTCGATTATTCCTTATATCAATGCTGGTTAAATGAGTAGTGCGCGCATAGCCTCGTTTGATAAATTTCAAATAATCGCGCGGCCCCTGGAGCTGATACTCAATTTTCTCATAAGGGTATTGCGGGGGCACCCCTTCTACCCGATCACCCTCCCAACCCAATTCGGTGCTTGAAATTTTATACTGCTTTTTCTCGTCCCAGGGGATATAAGATCCCAAGCACACGGATCGCACTCCAAGCCTCCTTAAATCGCGCGTAGAAGGATATCTATAAGGCGTAAGATCGCGCAAACTTATGCCGTCTGATTCGGAAAAAAACCCAACCATGTCTTCCGCATTAATACCCAAATTTGTACACCTATTAAATCTCCGCTCGTCCACTTCTTCCTTCTCTTCATATGTATAATACCCGGTATATTCTGCGGTGGATTCTCCCCAAAAAATAAGCGGGACCTCGAATTTTATGGCAATCTGCATAGGATAGGCGAAAACTCCAGTATGCGCATGCCAATCGAAGTCACCTTTTCGCTTTAATGATTCCAGCATCAGCTTGCGCACAACTCGCCAATCGCTTCGGAGTTTTAGAAAATCAACTCCTAACTTTCTCTGGGTTCTCTCATTGTTCGCGAGTGTTTTTGGCCTATAAAACCCGTGGTCAAAACTTACCACAAGAGGCTTTAGTCCAAGTTTTTTTACAATATACCAAAGAGTAAATGTAGAATCCTTGCCGCCGCTGAATGGCACAATGCAATCATATACGCCTCTCCCTTTATGCTTTTTTATGAGTTCATCGAGCTCTTTGAGTCGCTCGTTCCAATTAATCTTCGTGTCTTTGTATTCAATTTGTTTGCATATGTTGCACACGCCCTCTTTATCAAAAACTATTGACTCATGCGTTTCGGGAATAGTGCACTTTGTACAGCGCCTTAGATTATTTAGAATATGAGTATTTGAAAAATCTTGAACCATAATTAAAATTAAGAAGTAATTTGTAAAAAGTTATCCAGCACTACGAGGCCCTCTTGCTGGCTTTTTTCGGGATGAAATTGAACGCCCCAAATATTATCCGCCCTAAGGGCTGCGACAAACTTTTCTCCGTATTCGGCAACTGCAAGAATATTTACGCCATCGCCCTGGGGAACAAAGTGATAACTATGAACAAAGTAAAAAATAGGCCGTTTTACACCGGCAAATAACTCCGAATCATCCGATAAAACAATATCGTTCCAACCCACATGAGGAAGTCGAAATTCCTTCTCGCGCACATTAAATCTCCTCACCGATCCCCCCACCCAACCAAGCCCTGCATGCGCGCCCCCTTCCTCTCCGCGATCAGCGAGCATCTGAAACCCGAGGCAAATGCCCAAGAGGGGCTTCTTTTTCACCAAAACCTCCTCTTTTAATATATCAATCAACCCTAATTTTTTTAAATTTCCCACTCCGTCGCCGAACGCGCCAACTCCAGGCAATATAATATGAGTAGCTCTCTCTATATCTTTTTTTTTGTTAGAAATACTTACATCATATCCCAGCGTATATACGGCGTTTTTTACCGAACCCGTATTTCCCATTCCGTAATCAATAATAACTATCTTTTGTTCTTTCATGTTAATCGCTTAAAGTCACTATGCGCAACCGGGCCCTCAAGCAGTTTGAACACTTTCTTCTTATCAATAGCATTCTTTATTATACCGAATACGTAATCAACGTTTTCTAAGTATTTCGCCACATGTCTCTCTTGGTGGGCATAAGAAACAAAAACAGTGCAGGATGCCAGAAACCCTCGCCGAAGCATTTCTTGAGTAAACAGCGTTCTTATAGCCTGACTTTCATCGCCATACGCGAACGAGAATGTAACTAGCGCGGTGGGGGGCTCCAAAGTTATATTAAGCTTATGCTTCTTTGCAAGATCCTGCCATCCTTTGCCAATTAACCTGCCTATTTTATCGAGATGCGCGGGCACTTTATTTTTTTGCATTTTCCTGATAGTGGCAAGGGCCGCAGTGGGACCTATTCTTTCTGTCCAATAGGTGCTGCTTATAAAAGTTTTTTGCGCCGCCTGCATGATTTTCTTTTTGCCAATAATTGCCGCCATTGGGTATCCGTTACTCATTGCCTTGCCAAGTACAGCAATGTCCGGGTTTACTTTGTACAATAAATGCACTCCTCCAATATTCATGCGCCATGCAATAGTAATTTCATCAAAAATTAAAACTGCATTTATCTTATTTGCAATTTTTCTTATATTCTGCAAAAAATTATTTTTCGGTTCTTGATGACGTAACGGTTCTACTATTATTACGCCTATGTCTTTGTTTTTAGCAATTATATCCTCTAGCTCTTCTATTTTATTATAACTGAATGGCAAAGCACTGCCCTTTAATCCTCGGGGAACACCTGCCGGATCAAGCCCCGGCAATAAATGTCCGTCAAGATTTTTATCACCCGCAAGATTTGCCGAAAGATACCAATCTTGCCAGCCGTGATATCCGCAAAAGGCGATTTTACTTTTTCCGCTTGAAGCGCGCGCTATTCTCACCGCCACGGCCATTGCTTCGCCGCCAGTGCGCGCGTATCGTACCATATCTGCCCACGGATGTAAAGTACAAAGCAACTCTGCCAATTCTACCTCTTGGGGGGAATTTAATGTTGACATCGACCCCGATTCCACCGCTTGCAACACAGCCTTGTTCACGTCGGGATCGGCATAGCCCAAGGCGCAGGTACCCACGCCCATAATAGAAAAATCAGCATATTTATTACCGTCAAGATCCCAAACCTCTATACCTTTAGCTTTTTTATAATAGCTCGGCCATTGATCAGGCAAAAACATCTCCGCCCTTTTGGACAGGAGCTGATTCCCGCCCGGAATAATCCTCTTAGCTTTATTCCATAAGGCCGCGCCCTTTTTAGTATTTATTGATTGTGATTTTTTCTTTCCCATTATTTTGTAGAAATATCTGCTTGGCGCAAAATTTCTGTGAGTAAATATTTTGATATATCTTTACCGTGAGGATTGGGGATTCTGACTTTTAATTTATCTTTGACCATAAACAAATGACGACCGCCTGAATAGGGGCCATCGAATCCTAAATCTCTAAACTTGCCTACTAATTTTCTCCAAGAAATATTTTTCAGCATCTATCGTCTATTTGGTGCAAGCGCGCGTTGATCTGCTTCTATCTTAAATCCGGGAATATTTTCGCGTGATCTGACTTTTAATAAAAGCCAATCTTCTAATACTTCTTTGAGCTCTTTACGGCAATCTTCTAAATTATCGGCATTAGCCCACACGCCTTTAATGCCTAAAATTTGCCCGAAATAGCTTCCATCTTTAAGAAGCTTATAATGAGCTTTTTTCAATTTTTTGTTTAAAAAATCACTTAGCATCTTATTATCATACTTGAAAATAAATTTTAAGTAAAGGGCTTTGCAACCCGCACACGCGCACGCACCTAGTCATTTTGTCTATTTATGATATTATGGGCTTGCAAAAACTTGCCTTATTATATATGAAAATAGCATTTTATGCTCACAAATGGCACTATATAGATCAGTACGAACCTGCACTTATGGAATTAGAAGCCCGGGGAGTTGATTTTGATATTATAATAATATTTCCCAGAGACGACGCGTATAAAAGATATAAAAATAAATACGGCGTCAAATTAAAGGAGCCTTATTATGAAAAATTCGGAAACTTTTTTTTCTCACCTCGCTATATCCCAATATTTCTGCGCAATTTTTCTAAAGTATTGTTTTTCAAAAAAAAATTAGAAAAACTTTTTAGAGATGAAAAATATGACATTCTTGTTGCAAACGACGACCGTGCGATTCTGCCATGCATAGCGCTTTCTGTCGCAAAAAAATTCGGGGCAAAAACGCTTGTCTATCCGGTAGAAACAATTTTATTTACGGAAGACTTTATTGCCGATAGAATTGCTGCCGACGCGCCTCCAACCCTAAAGAGAAAACTCATGTCGTACATAGCCGAAAAAATATACCCGGCAAATTTTATTAAACATGGAAATAAAAAACTCTATCATACCCACCCAAGGCAAGTAATGGAACTTTTCTTTTTTAGATTATTTCCCGAGAATCCTTGGCTGCGAGGCACAAATAAAAATACTGATATTTCCGCTGTTAACTCGGAATTTCAAAAATCAGAAGATATTGCGAGGGGCGCGTCTGAAAAAAAAATACGAGTTACGGGATTCCCGCCGTATGATATCCTAAAAAAACCGCGGGCTGACCTCAAAATAAGCGACAAAAAAATATTTTTAATTATTGGAACTAACTATATATCCCATTATATAGAGCAAAATGAATATAATAACTTCGACCAGGAAACAAATGCCGTACTTGAGGCCATTATTTATAATCTGCCGAATAACTGGACATTTATTTTCAAAGTGCACCCGCAGAGAAATCTGGAAGAGCAAAAGAACAGCATAAGAGAAGACTTGCGAAATAAAATAATATTTGTAAAAAGCGAATATACCGTTTATGATCTGGTTTCGGCAAGTGACGCGAGCTTAAATTTTATGTCGTCTGCAACCATTGCGGCATTTGCTACTTACGTGCCTATCTTTTGCTATTATTTGGTGAGAAAAGTCCTCTCTCCCCAAAATTGGTCTGCGAGATACAAATCTATAGTTCAAGTCTCAACTCCCGATGAGCTTAAAATCGCGCTTTTGAAGATGCAAAAAAATAAGTTACTAGGCGGGCGCGTTAAAGAGCTACGCCAAATCGATAGAGATAGATATGGCAAGTTCGATGGTCAAAATACTCAAAGATTTATAAAATTACTTGGACTTGAGCAGTAATTCGCTATCTCATAACATAACTCCGCCGCCGTTAACCGTAACGTTAACGCCATTTAGATAATCGGCCTCATCGCTTGATAGAAATTTTACGACATTAGCTACGTCTTTGGGAGTCGCCAATCTTTTTAATGGATTTTTTCCGGCTGTTATTTCTATGAGCTTAGGCGGTAAGAATGATATCAGGCCGGTATAAACCATTCCGGGGGAAACCATATTTACAGTGGAGTTGTACTTAGCAAGCTCGGCAGCCATACACTTTGATAATCCCATAAGAGAATATTTGGCGGTAATATAATCCGCAAGTCCGTTCGGCGGTTTTCCAATGCAATACTCGGTTAAAATTATTATAAACTTAGTTTTATGATTTGCCATTATCTGATTTTTTAAATTTTGCATTATACTGAAAAGACCCTTGCACTGAAGGTCTATATGATCCTCAAAGTCTCTCCACCTCATGTTTAGAATACTCTTATTCTTAAGCGGCAAACTTACCGAAAAAACAACAACATCTATAGCTCCATGTTTTAGCAAAATCTTTTTCATAGCTTTTTTGACAGACGCATCATTCAATAAATTCATCTCGCGGTCGCTTGGGCTCAAAATTTTTACTTTTTTTGATCTTATGGTTTTTATAATTTCTGACCCGATTCCCCCCGACCCGCCCACAATAAGTATTGTTTTTTTATTATTTTTATTCATGATCTAGTACTCTTACTTTTACTTTTGCTTCGCCGTCAACCATTACTTTGCCTTTTTTCAGAATTTCGGTTTTCAGGGTAATTACTTCAGTGCTGTCTGACTTATTTATAACAGTACCTCTTACTGTTACTCTGTCGCCCGCGTATATCGGATGTCTAAAGTTAAGGGTTTGATTTAAATACAAACTACGCTCGCCCGGGCAGTGCATGCCGACCAAAACCGAGAAAAGGCTCCCCGAAAGCATGCCGTGGGCTACATTATCCTTAATATGCAGCGAATTAAAGTCGCCAGTTAGCTTAGAAAATTCTAAAATATCCTTGCGGCCTATCTTTCTATCGAAAGCAAAAAAATCGCCTTCACGTATATCATGATATTTTAATTTTGCGGCTTTATAATTTGACGCCATGTTTTTTTAACGCTTTTTTTATATCGCCCACACACTCCACGCTTATTACCTCATCCATTGTAAATTTTACATCAAATGAACGTTCCAGTTCCGATACGAGCATAAGTCCGTTAAAAGAATCCCACGTCTCTACGTTTTCCGGAGAAGTATCATCCGTTATTTTCTCTATTTTTATTTCGAGAATCTTTGACAATATAGAATTTAACTTGTCCATTTTTATTCTTCTCTTATGACTTTGATAAATTCGGGGTAACCATATGCATTCTTTAAGTTATATTCCCATATTTCCATCCCCGTCTTTTTTCCGGCCAATTTAAAATTATTTTTTTTATAAAAATCTTTTGCTAAAGAATTTTTCTTAGTAGGAATAAATTCTCCCGTTACTAACGCGGCGCCTGCTTGCCTTGCTTCATCTAAAATATATGCCAGTAACGCCTCTTCGACTTTTCTTCCAATCACTCTACAGCTCAGAAGAAAACTATCTATTCGCCATTTTTCTTCTCCCGCCTCCGCTATTGCAACGCCAACGATGCCGTTGTCGCCAAATTTATCTTCTACCCCGGCAGACACTATTAAAAAATTGTCTTTACCGAAATTCTCGATATCTTCTTCCAAGTATCTTCGAGTTGTCATGTTAAATTGGTTTGTTTTCTGCGTTAGCTGTGAAATTCTTGGCAGATTAAAAGAATTAAGCTTGGAAAATCTAACCACCATACCCAATCCCTTAAGGTAATCCGTTATGTCGGATGAGGCCCCCTTAAATTCTTTCCTTTTTCTCTGATCCACATACATTTTTCCTTTCTGTTTATCTTCATCTGTCAGCTGAAACGTATTAAAGTCATTAACTTCAGATATTGCCTTTATATAAAGCGCTGGATCTTCGGGCAAATCAAGCACCTGCACTTCCGGGTATTTATCTTTAACCAAACCCCTATTTAGCTTATCGTCGTCAACAAACACAAAACTGTCTACGCCGATATCCAGTTCATCCGCTATCTCTTTAATATTTGTTGCTTTGTCGTTCCAGTTTATACGCATGGCCGCGAAGTTATCTTCCCTCAAAACCATATAAGGGTGTTCCCTAATAGCTTGCAGGGCATCTTCTTTATTATTTTTGCTGTTTATCGCGAGCAACACCCCCCTGTCGGATAGAGACAATATGTATTTCTGAAACTCCCAATACGGCCGGCCCTCGCGAGTTGGTCCAAGTTTTATTCCATTAAGTCCGTCTTCTCCAACAATACCTCCCCAAAGCGTGTTATCCAGGTCAAGGACCAGACATTTCCTGGTAAGGGACATAAGCGGCTTTATATACGCGAGATATTCATCGCAAAGATTTGGTATAAATTTAAAGTCCAGTCTTATGTCGGCAAGATAATACATTTTATTGTCCAGAATATTTTGCTTTCCTACTTTGGAACAAAAACAATTATAGTCGAATACGAATACTCTGGAATCGCTTTTATAAAAATCCCTTATTTTTGAATTCAAAGTCTCAATACACTCAACGATTCCGAGGGTCTGTTTATTCTCTATTATGCCAAGCGCGGAAATGTCGGGCACCTCAAAATTATGAAAAATAATCTTGCAAGAGCACCCGTCTTCTATTTTTTTAGTAAACAACTGTATCTCAATAAGTTTTTCCCGCATCCATTTTTTCTTTTGCTTATCGGAGAGCTTATTAAATGAAAAATAATAATCTCCTAAAACGGTCCTTGAATCTATAAATATAACAGCCAAATCCGGGTTGAACTTATAGAATCCGCTTTTATCGTTTAGTATTTCCTGCGCGTATTGATTGTAATCTGCAATGTAAAACTTAGGGGTCAGCCCAATTTCATGACACTTCACAGAAAGCGCCTCCCCAATGCCCTTTGTTGTAAAACTGGATAACAGAGCAATTTTTACAAGCTTATTTTTATTTGCCATGGCCATTTATAGCGCTAATATTTTTGCTGATAATATATTCGGCCAATATCAGATCAAATTCGCTGTCTATATCAATAGAGCGTTCGGGGGGCATTATGAATGCCCTAGTATCGCCTTGGGGGGTACCAAAGATTGAATTTTTGTTCATAATCAAATCTCTGCTAAAGGCAAATATCGCCCCGTTTCTGCGATATACAACCGGCAAACTTTGACGCTGGACCCCCTCTACTTCTGATTGGCTACAAAACGGCATAACGTTGTTATTTTTTTCTATTTTTTTAATACGCAGGGGATGATACGTGTTCTGTGTAAGTCTCGTTACGCTGTAAACATTATCTGCGTTGGTCTTAATTAGCATTTTTATGGCAGAATCGATATCTTGAGTCGTTTTTAATGGAGAAGTCGGCTGAAGCAAAACTATATAATCAAATATTTCTTTATTTTTCTTCTCTAAAAAATTAATTGCGTGCTGCACAACCGGCACCATGGGGCTCTTATCTTTTGCTAATTTTTTCGGCCTCAAAAAAGGTACATCTGCGCCGTAGCGCTTTGCAACTTCAGCAATTTTTTTGCTGTCGGTTGAAACAAGCAAATTTGTGATTAATTTGCTTTTTTTTGCAGCATAAATAGTATAGGCAATAAGCGGCTTGCCTGCCAGATTTACAATATTTTTATTTGGTATCCCCTTTGACCCTGCGCGCGCAGGAATTATTCCTAAAATTTTCATAATTTAAAATTATTCACCAAATTCTTTTTGAACATATAATTTAATCGTTGCCAATTTAGCTGCTATTCTCTTGCTTGTATTGCTCGCATGATATATCCGGGATTTAGGATATCTGCCTCTTTTTATTTGCATCTTAATAGCCTTTTTTATACTGCGAGCATCGCCTTGAGTAAACATGACATTATCCGCGCGCATTCTCTTATGCTGGCGCGAGCTGACATCTACCGCGGGAACTCCAAGATAAGAGCATTCTTTTATTCCTGCCGAAGAATTCCCAACAAGACACTTGGCATTTTGAAGTAAGTGGAGGAATTCTTTTGGCGGCAAATATCGCATAAATTTTATCTTATGATTTTTTGTCGTATCGTTGAATATCCGTATCTCGCGGGAAATTTCCTCGGCACCCGCATCATAATTTGGCCAAAACCATAAAGTCGGCATGTTCGCCTCATAAACCGCCGCGAGTAAATTTCTTGTTCCCGGGGCAATCTTTTCTATTTGCGTAGTAACGGGATGGTACATCACCATCAAAAAATCATCTGCCGGATCTATATCGGCGCCGCTTCCGGTTTTTTTAATAAAATCTATTGCTGGATTTTTCTTGTTTTTTTTGGAATTTAATAGTTTATCGACCACCTCTATATCGGGGGATCCAAAATTAAAAACATAATTTTTTCTCTCTCCCATTTTTATAATCCTCTTTTTCGATTGCTCATTTGTCGCAAAATGAATATGCGCTAATTTTGTAATAGCGTGCCGTACAGATTCGTCTATGGATCCCGTGATATCCCCTCCTTCTATATGAGCAATGGGTATATTAAGATTGGAAGCGGCAATGGCTGCGGCAAGCACTTCGAACCTATCCCCCCTTACTATTACAAGGTCCGGTGATATTTTATCCATAAAAGAAGCAAACTCGATAATCCCAAGCCCAATAGTTTTTGCTTTTGTAACTCCATTGTCTCCTTCCAAGTTAAAATAAACCTCATGAAGGTTGCCGAATCCATCGCGCGTTAAAACTTCTCTTACATGAGCATACTTTGAGGAGTATTTCGCAAGAAGCGCTGCTCCGCCAATTATGATATGCAGTTCTACATCAGGCCTTTTTCTAAGTTCGTCTAAAATAAGCAGGTTTCTGCTGTAGTGAATAAAGCTTGTGATAATGAAACAAATTTTTCTTCTTCTCATATTTAGATTGTTATGGATTTGGCCTGTCTTGATCGCCGTCACTCTTGGTAACATACCAGTTATTGATGTTATAAATTCTTTTACCACAAAAAGTAGCTTTTGTCACCTTAAATGCCCCGAGTTAATCGACTTGCGTTTTTTATCTATTTTGTTATAAATTTGACGGTAGGTCGGACGAGCGAGTAGCTGGCGAGATTTTAAACCTTCTTAGCAGTTGGGTGCCAACGATAACTCCATGATTCGTCTTTAAAATCAACAGTCATTTTTTTTTGCATCACCAGCCGCACATCAAGAATTTCGAATTTTTCTTTAAGGTATTCTTTAATTTCTTTTTCATCAAAATAATGTTGCACGGCGCCGGCCTCATACCAGTCGCCCTCCAATAAGTAGGTGTTGTGCGCCATTTTTTTACCTTGCCCAAACTTACTGCTTCTTGT
>CAYVZN010000004.1:0-15579 GCA_964456125.1 uncultured Candidatus Saccharibacteria bacterium | reverse complement strand
CATAGACATTTTCCCATATTTCCTTATAATCTTTGTTATCAGGCATCTTAGTTATTTTATATGAATGAGGCAAAAAATTCAACTTTAACAGTAGTAGGAGGTTTTATAATTTCATGAGTAAATTTTCAATCACTCGATTAAGATATCCGGACGAACTCGAAATCCTTTACTCTTTTCTTCGAAAAGTTTATGCGCCCGACCATATTTTATTTGATAAAAAATTTTTTAAATGGCAGTTTGTCGAGCAAAATTTTTCTAATGTGGTGTTGAGGAATAATGACGAGATTTTCGGCCATGTTGGTTTAATTGGTCATAACTTCGTCTACCATGAAAGGCGTGTCCTGGCGAGCTTTCTTTCATGCCTTATTGTCGCAGAAAATCTGCGCGGCCGCGGCGCGGGAGCATTTTTAAGCCGTGAAGCAGAACGGAACCTTGACGCGGTTTATGCCACCGGAATAAATGAGGATGGCATGAGCGCCTTTCGCGCTCTTGGGTGGATTTTCGGCGGAGATTTATTTCGGTGGATTCGTACTCCTAAATTTGAAAAATCAGAAACTAAAGCGAGAGAAATTACAAATTTTGACGGCAGTTGGAATGCATCCTGGAAAGATTTACAAAAAAAATATGGGTTGACGATAGATCGAACAAGTCAATATCTAAATTGGCGTTTTATTAGCCACCCAAGGATAGATTATAAAATTTTCGGAGTGAAAAGCGGGGCAGATTACGACGGATACATTGTCCTGCGGTTAGAAGAAGGGGGGATGCGGGCACTGCGTATTGTTGATTTGGTCGCCAAGGACGCAAACGCGGAGATGGAACTCTTGAAGGCAGCCATGTCTTATGCGAAAGATTTGAATGTTGATTTTGTGGATTTTTTCTGTTCATCAAAGATGTACGAGAATAGTTTTAGAGGATTGGGATTCTTCGAACCAAAGAGTCCGGAGGCGCAGGACATCCCAATTTTTATTTTGCCGCTGGACAATCGCCGTAAAAGCATTAATTGGGCGTACAAGATTATAAACCTAGAGTTAAAGAATATTAAGAAAGAAGACTGGTTTATTGTTAAAGCCGATGGGGATAAGGATAGGCCACAAAATTTATGATTTCAAATTGGGTAATTTTTTCTTTATCCATTATTGGCGCGTCTTTTCAATAACTACTACTGCGCTAGCGTAGTTTGAGGTATGTGAAAGGCTTAAATGTATTTTATCCTTGACTAGCTGAGTCTTTATTTTTGGTTTTTTATTAGATTTTATTATCTCTATATAGGATAAGCTCGCTATTTTTTCAGGACAAGCTTTTATAAATGCCTCTTTCGCGCAAAATCTTGCCGTAAAATAAGGATAGGGGTCTTTTTTTTTAAGACAGTATTCTATTTCGGCTTGAGTAAAAATTTTCTCGTAGAAATTTTTATTCTTACGAAACATCAGTTTTCTAAATCGGCCAACCTCTTCTATGTCTATCCCTACTGCCACAATGAATGTTGTTTTATTTTTCATTAATCTAAATATTTAATCTTTGGAAAGCTTGTCCCGCGTGATGGGATCATATTTTTTAAAAGCGCACTTCGTTTTTTTCCCGAGCACTCCTTCAAATTGGTCCGCGGGAAGCCCCATTGCATACATTCTTGGCCGCATAGCGAATATCATGTCTTTTTTGATAATAACTCCCTTTCGTATGTTTTGGCCTGCTATAAGCGACTTATTAAAATAAGGCCTGAACTCGTTATTCGCGCCATCGAGTTCTTTGTCTTTTGTTCCATAATAACGCGCCGCATCAACGCTATTATAAGCTCTCTTGCGTATTGCCATTACCATGGACTTAAACTCCGGAGGCGTCATTGAAACTTTATGATCGGCTCCCCATAGATTACGGCTCATGGAAAAATGTTTTTCTATTACTTTGGCTCCGAGTTTCACCGCGGCTAGCGCGATCTCACATCCCAACGAGTGATCTGAAAATCCAATAATTAAATCTGGATATTTTTCCTTGAGATATTCTATAGTACCTAGATTAAAATATTCCGGAGGTGCGGGATACTTGCTTATGCAGTAAAGCACTACTACGGGACATGACTTTGATTGAATATATCTGATGACTTCATCTAATTCGGCCAAGCTAACCATGCCGCTCGAAATAATAATGGGTTTTCCGGTGCTCGTTATAAAATCAAGCGTTACATAATCTTGTACATCCCCGGATCCAACTTTCCAAAATGGCACGCCAACTTTGTCTAGCTTTTGAGCCGCCTTTCGGCTCATAGGCGTAGAAAAGAAAATAATTCCTTTCTCATCGCAATATTTTTTTAATGGCTTCCAAAATTCATCTATAGGCGTAGCATTAGTATTTCTTGTTATCCAGCTATAGCGATCACTCCCCTTAAAATGAGGTGAGGTAATATTTATATTAAGCTGCTCATCCTCTACTTCGTGCGTCTGAAATTTTACCGCGTCCGCTCCCGCTCCGACTGCGGCATCCACTAATTCCTTTGCGTTGACAAGATACTCTTCCACTGAACGTTCCTCTTCGCTTTGAATAAAATTCTTGCCGATTTCGGCGACAATAAACACCTCATTGCTTCGTTGTTTAATAATGTCTTGTAATTTCATACTCCCAGATTTTATTTTTTAATATCTCCACAGAATCGCCGCTCTGCGATGAGTATCTCCCAATAAAATCTCTGCTTAATTTGTTAGATTTTTTAAAAATAGTAAAAATGTACTCTATGCCGATATCGCGCATCTTCGACAAAATCTTTGCGTCATAAAGAAAATAGTCTTCATAACAAAACGGATATGCAAAGCACCTGACTTTGTTTCCTGTTAATGATTCCAGTCGAATCTTGGGCTTATTTAATTCTTCTTCGAAGAAAATATCCGTAGATTTGTCCCTATCAAGCGTGGCATGAGTATTTGTGTGAAGGCCGATTGAATGATTCATCTTTGAAATATTTTTTATATCGGCCTCGCTCATAAAAATTTTTTGCATGATATCCGGGATATCTCTTTCCAGTTCCTTATGCCATATCTCCAGTAAGACTTTGCGTCCGCTCTCAAATGGCAATTCCATTTTAAAAAATGTCTTAATTCCGGAATTAAGCGCCAAGGCATTAATTCCGGACGCATATTTTCTCCTAAGTAAATCTATATAATATTTATCAACACCTGAAATACCGATGTATTTCTGCAGCAACTTATAAAATTTCTTTACTCCGTAGTACGCGGTGCCGCAATGAGTTACCTGGGGCGTTGCGGGCTCGCCGTCCAGTATGCAGGGACATATGTTAAAAACTGCCGATATATTTTTCTCGGCTAAATACGGCGCTATCACGGTAGCTTGTTCTTTGATGCCGTCATCAAAGGTCAGAATTGAGCATTTATCGGGCAGATCTACATCTTTTCCTCCTAAAAATAGATGAAGATCCTCCATGCTTATTGGCTTATATTCTTTTTCCAAAAACGCGATGTGTTTTTTGAAAAGATCAAAGTCATGCCCCCAGATTCTGTTCAATTCGTCTTTGCGTTTAATATAGTGATAGCACAAAAATATAATTTTTATTTTTTGCCGCATTTAATCGAGATTCGTTAATAAAAATTGAGATACTCTATTGGATGATTTACCATCCAGCTTATAACAATATTCTTCCAGCATTTTCTTGCGTTTTTCCGCGTCAAGGATTGGGTTATCTAAATAATTATTAATTTGCTCAAGTAATTCATGGCTGTTTTTTGCAATCCGGCATGAACCCAGGCGTAAAAACTTTTTTAGGTGCATATATGATGAAAATTTTTTTATACCATCAGAATTATCTTTTTTAGCATCAAAAAATAATAAAATACTGGGCCTGTTGAAAGCAGCCGCATCTATCATCATTGTTGATCCCGTTGTTATAACAATATCACTATAATATAGTGAGTCGTTTAAATGTCCTGCGTCTTCCCTTGTAAATTCGCTCTCTTTTTTTACTCCATTAATATTAAGGCCCGGTTCATCAAAAACGAAATCCGGATCCCTTATAAAACCATTGAGCTTAATGGTGTCTGACGGGGGAAATCTTACCAAAAATTGAACTCTTTTTGAGAATAAATTCCTGTCTTTAAAATCCTGGAATAATTTTAATGTTTCTCCGTCATACTGGTACTGCCTTGCGCCCGTTGGGCAAAATATAATAACTTTTTTGCCAAGATCGAGTTTCATTTCTTCAAAAAACTTCTCGCGCGACACTTCTCGCGGATTTAAGCAAGCATCATAATGAGGTATTCCGGAAATAAATATTTTATCCTTTTTTATTTTGTTGTATTCCCATAGTTCATCCCTAAGAATGTTGCTGGCAACAATTATCTTATCGGGTATAGCGAGCATCACTCCTTTTGTCGTAACATTATCCCAAGAGCGAACCATACCAATGGTGAGGACCCCGTATCTTTTAGCTTCTTCTGTTAAATCCCTATCGTTTGTGTCGTATATGTCGGTGGAAAATACTAAATCAGGTTTGTATTGATTGAACAGATCTATGTATGTATTCTTCCTGGCAAAAGTTCTAAAAATGAGCCTCAGCACTTTTTTAAATATAAAAATCTTGCTAAAAAGATAGTATATTAAATGAGCCGTGTAAAACTTTATATATCTCCTCTTTCTGCGCAATCCCCAGATAAATAAGTTTTCTACGCTTACAAGGGCAATCGAAACAAAATACAGCCAGCCGTCTAAAAAATTTTCCTTTGGTTTGATCCCTATTACCTCAATACTTTTATCTTTGAAATTATCCCTGAAGTAATCTGTCTTACTGGGAGGCACCAAAATTACTATCTTTATATTATGCGCATTCAGTATAGGCAAAATATCTGTCTCGAGAATGTTCCTTGCAATTAAACCATGATAGCTAGTAATAAAAATAGTTTTCATACGCAAAGATACAATACTAAATTTTATTTAGTATGTCAAGGTACACTCGGGAATATTCCTTGATGGTTCCATCTAGACTATGGGCATAAGCCCACTTGTGGCTATTTTCTGACATTTCCTGCCATTTATTTTTATCGCCTAACATCTCTGTTATGGCTCTGGAGGTTTTTTCTATATTACTCTGCGGCACCAAAATGCCGTTATAGCTATCTTTTACTGCATCTTCTACGCCGCTTCCGAAAGTCCCGATAGACGGCGTGCCTGCGGCAGCTGCCTCCAAAAACACAAGGCCAAATCCTTCGAAATGATGATCGTGGTTTATAGACGGCAAAAGAAAAACTTTCGCGCTTTGATACAGCGCGCTTAATTCATCATCGGAAATTTCAGTTAAAAACTCAATGCTCTCTTGAACTTCATATTTTTTAGCGAGGTCTCTAAGCTGGCTAAAATAAATTGTATCGTCTTGGTTGCCTACGATTTTATATTTTAATTCGGAAAATTTTTTCTTTGCTTCAGCAAACGCGGGGATAGATATGTGGTATCCTTTTCTATATTTAATAGCGCCTACGCTTAGAATAAATTTATCTTGAGAATCTATATGAGGTTTATAAAATTTATCCAGATTTACCCCATGATTAATAATTTCAATCTTGTTAACTGTTATTTTTTTTAACAATTCATGTTTTGTGAAATTGCTTATGGCAATAATAGAATCGGCTCGCTTTAACGCTAGTTTGCATAATAATGAAGTTTTTATATTATATAATGGGGCAATGGCATATGTGCCTTGCGCGCTTATGATTAACTTCTTTCCGAGAAGTATATTAGCGAGGTAAGCTATTACGCCATATGGATAAACATCAAATGCGTGAACGATATCGCAATTCTTTATATGCTTTCTCGCCCTGAGGGCAGATAAAAAAAGTTTGGCACCCCAAACCTTTTCCTCCAAAACAACCACATTATGGCCGGAGTCCTTTAGTCCCTTAATCAAATCAGCGGCATATCTCCCCCAACCTGATTTTTGGTCTGTGCTATGCGCTAAAAATAAAATATTCATTTTTTGTCATAATAAACAAATCTCTTGCTCAAACTAAATGTTATGAGCGTGGTTATCACAGCTGCCATAGCTATTGATATTAAATAATAAATATCAAAAACAGACGTCATAATATAAACAAGTCCTGAATTTATTGTAAATGCCGCTAAATATACAGATACAAAAATTGCGTATTTCATCGCATATCTTTCTTTTGAGTGCCCGCTGAATGTAATGTACGAATTGGCGAAAAAATTAAACGACCAATTTAGTATAACGCCTATCAAAAACGCCAAAAAATACCATAATCCCAGAAATTCTTTAAGAATATAAGCCGCTATAAGATTAATAATAAGTCCGGTCCCGCCTATCAACGAAAATTTTACTAGCTTTGTCATTTTTTCACAGTAAAGATAAATTCTATCTCCTCAAATCCGCCTACAATAAAACACCATACTCTACCGCACAAAACTGGAGATAGGTTCGCGAAAAAACTAAAGATTATGTTGAAAAAAGAAGCGGTAAAGTAAACAGGCCTTGATAAAGTCTGTTTTTTTAGATATTTTTGGGCAAACCAGGAAAATTTCATTGTTTTAACGTCATATTCCACTCCCATATACCCCCCCCTGAAATCCTTCTTGAAGTAAAACGGAAATGTAACGTCAAACCCCCTTTTGTGTTCGGGGTGAGAAAACCCACGCGAAAAATGAGGCACGCGAATTAAAACTTCTCCGTTGTTTTTTGAAATACGATGCAATTCGCGCATTACGCCAAAGGGGTCGTCTAAATGCTCCAGCACATGATCTGCTTCTATTAAATCAAAGGTGTTGTCCTCAAAGGGATATGGCAAATTATTGAGGTCATGCGCCACGTCGGGATCAACAGATTCTTGCCAATCAAGATTTATATATCCTTCTTTTTTAAATTCACCGCATCCAAGATTTAGCTTTTTCATAATTTCCACGGTATCATTCTAAGTCGTCAATTATACTTTCTAACGCCGCGTCTGATATTTTGTGTTCCCTATGCGTATCGTCCAAGAATACATCGAAACTCCCGGCGCCTAAATTAAAAATTACATTTTTTATCTCATCCTTATAAGCCCTATATCTTACTCCGGCAAAACAACAGCTGTCGTATTGATTAAATACTTGAAGCTGGCTCCGGCCTTCTCCATAAGAACCCATAATATACAGATCAAGATAATTTGCTATTTTGTAAAGTTCAATTAAGCTTTGCTCGTAATCTCCCCCTTCAAATGATGGGTCGCGTAAAAATATTGGTAAGGATCCGGCAACCGGGTAGTTTTTTGAAATCCTGGGATCAAGCGCAGAATACAAAACGGTTGTCCAGCCGCCCCCGGAAATTCCTATCATTGAAGTATCTTTATAATCAAATTCTTCTTCTACATAATTAAGAACAATGGCTATTGGCTCTACAAAAAATTTAATTGGACTACCGCTTCCTAGTTTCAAAAATTTTAGATCGTCATGCCTGGATAGTTTCAACTCGCCCATAATGTTGCTCCAAACAACAGGTTTGCTGTTCATTCCGCCAAGCGGCATCGCAAATGCCATAACCTGATAGCCGCGATTCAAAAAAAACTGTATGGTATTTTTTCCGGATATGAAGTCGCCCTCATGACCCTGATGATAAATAATCAATCTATTGTTAGATTTATTTGGGTGAAAGTGATACGCCACAGAATTTATTCCATACTCCATATTAACAGTAATTTTATCTATGCTCTCTAAATCAATCAGATCGGAATACCTATCGTCGCTAATATTTTTCTCTATTGCCGCAGGCATAAAATCGGGAAGCGCGAACCGTTCTTCGCCCCATATAAAATTGATAAGCTCTTGTCTTTTTTCCAGAACATCGTCTTCGTTATTTACAAAGATTAACTTTTTCACATCTACGACTAAGTATTCAGGGCTCACTTCTTCAAAATGCTCGGTTTTAAGAAAACGCATATATCCTTCTTGTATCAACTCAAATGGCGGATATTTTTTATAACCCACTAAAACTCCATACAAAAAACTGGGTATTAAAATTATTACTGCTAAAATTATGCCCATTTATTATGCCAAATTTGAAAAATCATAAGCGTCCAAAGCAATTTACGATTGTTGCTTTTTTTCGAAAAATGATCGTGCTTTAATTTATTTACATACTCAAAATTGAACAATCCGGCATTATTTATATTCTTCTCTGATAAAACCTCGTTGCAAAAACCTTTCAAATCATGTCTTAGCCAGTAACTTAATGGTATCCCGAAACCCTTTTTGGGTCTAGACACTATATTGTGAGGCAGTTTATCACGCATTAATTCTTTAAGGATATATTTTCCGGTCCATCCTCTAAGTTTAAAATCGTATGGCAGAGAATTTACAAAATCTACTACTTTATAATCAAGCAGGGGCGATCGCACTTCTAGTGAATTAAGCATGCTTGCGCGATCTGCCTTTACTAATATATCGTCCATTAAATAAGTGCGTAAATATAAATAAAGAACATCAGGAATTTCAGAGAAGTACTTATCCGTATCTTCAAATTCATTTTTTCTTTCAAGCCCCTGCCAAGCTTCTCGGTTGAATAACTTTCTTCTCTCTGCCCTATTAAAACTTCCGAGCCAAACTTGATGGCGATGCGGACGGGCGAGTATTGCTCCTTCAATGAATTTTTTTAGCTTGAAATCCAAGCTAAAATTTTTATCCGAAACCGGCAAATTTAAAATAATCTTTTCTAATACATTTTTTCTAATAAAACCAGGCATTTTTTTGTAAATATCAGCCAGAATATCTGCTTGAAAAGTCGGATAGCCGGCAAATAATTCATCCCCCCCGTCTCCGCTTAGTGCAACAGTAACTTTTTCTCGTGTAAACTTAGACAATAAATAAGTAGGTATTATGGAGGGATCGGCAAATGGCTCGTCAGTGTTGTTAAGTACGTAAGGTATCATATTCAGCGAATCTTTCGGGGTTAGGATCTGACTGTAATGTTCCGTACCAAGAAATTGCGATACTTTATTGGCGTAATTAGACTCATTAAAACTTTTTTCTTCAAAGCCGATAGAAAAAGTCTTTATTTTAGAATTACTGTTTTTCTGCGCATAATAAGCTATGGTCGAACTATCAAGCCCCCCGCTTAAAAAAATCCCAAGCGGCACATCGGAAATTAACCGCTCCTTCACGCTTTTTTCTAATAGGGCATCCAGCGAGGGAAGCAAGGGGCTGTCATTCTCCAAGCCCCCGAAACTCATCTCCCAAAATTTTTCTTTTCTAATTTTATTATTTTCATAAACAAGATAACTCGCCGGCTCTAGCTTATAGACACCCTTAAATATACAGTGCGGCGTGGGAACATACTCATACTGCAAATATTTATTCAAAGACTCCAGACTAAGCTCTTTCTTAAATGCGGGGTGCTGTATCAGCGCTTTTAGTTCAGAGCCAAATATAAACGTGGAATTAAAAATGCCCCAATATAAGGGCTTTTTGCCCATTCTGTCGCGCGCTAAAATTAATTTATTTTTATTAAAATCATAAATGGCTATCGCAAACATGCCATTCAATTTTTCAAAGCACTTCTCGCCGTATTCTTGATATAAAAAAATAATAACTTCAGTATCGGTTTTGCTTCTAAAATTATATTTGCCTAACTTCAGCAAGTTTTCTTTTAATTCCTCGAAATTATATATTTCTCCGTTAAAAATAACGGCAATATTTTTACTATCGTTAAACATGGGCTGATGCCCCTGCGCGCTCAAATCTATAATACTTAATCGTGCGTGCGCAAGGCCAACATCGCCGCCAACAAAAACACCCCGATCATCAGGGCCCCTATACTTTATAGCGGCAATCATTCGGCCTAAAACCCGCTGATCGCCTTGTCCTACGTAGCCGGCTATGCCACACACGCCAATTTGGTCTTCGCCTCTTGGCGGAGCTACCAAATTGAGCGTCCGCTGAAGCTTTACCTTGTCCTTCCGTAGCCACGCAACTGCGGGGCGAAGGAGGAGCGAAGGTGGATTTCCTTTTTATTAATCTAAATTTATCTTTTCCTTTATGTTATAAGGCCTCTTGTTTTGAGATTCGTAATAAGTACGCATTAGAATTTCGGCCATTACACCCATAATAATCATCTGCACTCCTACTATTATAAAAAGGGCAGAAAAAATCGGTAATGGAGTTTCTACGAAATCTCTCAAGTCTAAAATTTTGAGAATAATCGCGCCAAAACCGGCTAAAAATCCCAGGAATAAACTTACAAATCCTATTCCGCCAAAAAAATGAATAGGCCTGTTCATATACTTGTCCAGAAATCTTATAACGACAAGATCTAAAATAACATTGAAAGTCCTTGAAATTCCATAATTGCTGCGCCCATAGATTCTAGATCTGTAGTTTACAGGAATCTCGGCGACTCGCGCGCCTTTCCATGAAGCATACGCCGGGATAAATCTATGCATCTCGCCATAAAGGCGCACTCCCACAATGGCATCTCGCTTATACGCCTTCAGCGTACAGCCATAGTCGTGCAGTTTTATTCCAGTAATTTTAGATATAAGAAAATTCGCGGACATAGAAGGTATTTTTCTGGTAAGAAAACTTCCTCTCCATCGGCCTTGCCTCCAACCCGACACAACATCGTATCCCTCATTTATTTTGGCAACTAATCTTAAAATATCGCTGGGGTCGTTTTCTAAATCGCTGTCTATAGGAATTACAACATCCCCGGAAGAATAATCTATGCCCGCGGATATAGCAGCTGTTTGCCCGGAGTTGGAATTAAAATCAATAATTTTTATTTTACGATTATTCTTAGCAATATTTTTTAATATATATGCGCTATTATCACTAGACCCGTCATTTATCGCTATTATCTCATAGTCAAAATTATTGCTTTTCAAAACACTCAAAAGCTCTTGAAATAATTTCTCAAGATTTCCAGATTCATTGTATATGGGCACTACTACAGATAGCTTCATGGTTTAATCGCTATAAAATGAAACGTACCGTAAAACTTTTTTAGCAAAAAAATTAACGAATTGCTTAGTTTAAGCTTTGCAATAATAGTTAAAACTTTTCTGTCGCTTAACCCAGGATTTTTGATCTGCTCTTCTCGTGAATCTATATAATCAAAATTATATTTTTTTAGTAAATTTACCGCACTATCATAAGTAAAGTAATGCATATCCGATAATTTCTGGACTCCGGCCTTTTGATTATCATTTTTTGATTTTCCGAGAAATGAAATAATTTTTTCTGCCAATAAACGCGGCATCCAGTTTATAAAATACAAATGATAGTGATGGTCGTAGATGCCGTATCGGTTGTGAAAACTCATGTACATTTTGCCGCCACTACGCAAGACCCTCGCACATTCTGACAATACTTTCTCGGGATCTTCAACGTGTTCTGTGACCTCACTCGCAAATATAAAATCAAAACTATTTTCTCTGAACGGTAAATGCTCTGCCTCGCCCCAATAGAGTTTGGGGGCCAAGCCCTGTTTTTGGGCTATATTTTTGGCGAAATCTAAATATTCCTGATTTGTATCTATGCCGGCAGCGTTATAGCCGTATTTTACAAATTCTATAAGATCGTATCCGCGGCCACATCCCAAATCTAAAATTTCCCTAGCCTTCAAATCCGGTACAAATTTTTCTACATGATTGATAAAACGCATTTTGCTCTTTTCCTCCAAGTATAATTTTGGACATTTAAATATGCTTGACTTGAGATTTTTTCACAGAGTGCCTCGTCGTCTAAACATTTTTTTATGCCGTTTGCTAAACCCCATGGATCGTCCGACCTTACTAATATGGAATTATCATAATTTAAAATCTCCCTGATCGAGGGCAGATCAGAAGCAACTATTGGCCTCTTACTCGCCATATACTCAAAAAGCTTCATTGGAGACGTCCAGTATTTAGAAATATCATATTTTCCCGAGTTTGGCAAGACAAGCACATCGGCCGCTTTCAGCCAATGGGGCATTTCGCTATGAGGACGATGGGCTACATACTTGAAACTTGAAACCTGAAACTTGAAACTTTGCAAATCCTTCTTATTTCCCCCTACTATTACAAACAAAACGTTTTGTAAATTACGCGCCGCTTTCAATAGCGTATCCACTCCTTTCCATTTATATAGACTGCCCGCGTATAGGACTATTTTTTTATCTAATGGCAAGTTTAGCTTTCTTCGACATTCTTCCTGATTTTCTTTTATATCAAACTCTTTAAGATCAACTCCATCAGGCGCGACTAATATTTTCTCTCTCGGGACGCCACGTTCTTCAAATATTTTCTTTAAGTTATTCGTTATCAAAATAACGCGCTTTAATTTTTTGATGCGCGAAAAAAATAATCTTGCCGGCACAGTATGTTCTTCAAGATAAATATTATTTTTAAAAAAAGATAGAAAAAAGGCCGCGAATTTATCCCGCGTGTATATTATATCCTCTCTAGCCCCTATTAAATAAAATGCTAAAAAAAATAGGAAACTAAACTCTGTCAGCCAAAAACCTATTGGCCCTTTGTTTATAGCAAGAAAATCTATGCATGGAATCCGTTTTATTTTAAAATTTTTCTTTATACCGTAATATTCAAACGCGTCCTTTTTGATTGAGTTAAACCTCTTTGGAACCCAGAGCTCGATTTCTATTTTTTGAAAATTGGAAATTGAAAATTGAAAATTCGCCATTGCCTCGCACATTTTCATAATCTGCAGTCCGTGAGCTTTCTCTGTGGGGATCCTTGAACAATTTACATAAATAATTTTCATCTTTGAGAAATTACCTTTAAAAATTCTTCTCTTGAAACTCCAAGTATTCGCAAATTATTAAGCACAATAAAAGCCGGCAGTGTTTTATCCCGAGGAATAACTACCGGCCTATTTAGTCCCGGTTTCCAGTAAATTCTGTGGTCGCCTTTTTCGCGCTTAAACCGACATCCATTTTCCAAAAGAAACTTTTCGAATTTTCTCCAGTGAATCGAATTGATCTCGCTCATACATATAGCTAAAAACTATCGCGTGGCTGGCACGAGAAGATCCACGGATTTTTGAGACACAAGCTTAGGCGGTTGCCAATTTGTTCTTGCTTTATACCAACCCAGTTCTTTCAATACTTCGCTTAGCGTTCCAGCTTCCGTTAATTCCTCAAGGAAAATATCCGCCGCCTCTTCAAAGCGGTTTTTGGCTTCCAACTCTGTTTTCCCAGAGGTGGATAAATCTAATGCCGGTGAATATGCGACATACCGCTTACCCTGTTTTATGATTGAAATTATTAGATGTATCTTTGAAATCGCCTGCATATATATATAATACTCAAAATAGCCCTGGGAGTCAATTCATAAATTTTCTATACCAAATTTGAAAAGTCAATAAAGACCAGAGCGTATGGGCATTATAACGCTTGCCGGAAATATGGTCGCTTAACATTTTTTGAATGGCCGGAAAATCGAAATATACTTCAGTGCTCGCGCAATACGCCGGCGAGAGAACTTCGTAGGAAAAATCTTTTAGTCCGCTTCGTAGCCAGAAAGATCCCGGGGAAAACCACCCACGCTTGTCTTTATTCAAAACATTCTTAGGCAAATAATTAGACATGGCTTTTCTGAAAATCATTTTATTTTTATTTCCTCGGCCTATCTTTAGTTTTGAGGGAATTCTAAAAGCAAGCTCTATTAATCTGTGGTCTAAAATGGGCACTCGTTCCTCCAGGCCATGAGCCATGGTCATTTTATCCGAACGCATTAACGATTCATCTGCAAGCCACATTGCAAGATCCAGATACATTAAATACTTGCTAAAATCTTTAAACTTATTTTGGGGAAAATAATTTAGAAAAAATTCCTTATTTACACTCACGGCGTTTGGCTTTAATACTTCGAATATCGTTTCATTATGCTCGCTCATAAAAAGCAAATATCTATCTATGGACCTTGGGACGTTTAATTTATAGCCAAGATTTTCTTTCTTCAAAAACTTCTCTAAAAAAATTGGCAATATGCCTTCACGCAAAAATCCCGGCAATAACTGGTATTTGTCTAAAAGCATGCTGTAATAATATCGCGGGTATCCACCAAAAATTTCGTCTCCTCCGTCGCCTCCAAGGACCACAGCAACGTCTTTCTTCGCTTCTTTAGCCAAAAGATAGGTAGGCACGTGAGTTGCGTTTGGATTCGGCTCGTCCATATGCCATATTGTTTTTTCAAAATTGTAAAGTACATCCGCGCCGTTTATCATAAGCTCGTGATGATCGGTTCCATAAATTTTGCTCGTCTCGCGAGCTAAATAGAAATCTCTGTTGAATTTACTATCGAATTTTTCATTGCCTATCTTATCCGAAAACCCAATAGAATATGTCTTTATTCCTGGAGAAAATTCGCTTGCGTTGCCAAGCACAGAAGTAGAATCTATTCCGCCGGAAAGAAAAACTCCCACGGGCCTGTCGGAAATAAGCTGTCGTTTTACAGAGTCTCGCATTAAGGATCGCACGCCGTCTATAGCTTCCTGTTCGGAGTATTCAGCATCAGAATCTTCTATGTCCCAGTATTTATTTATACTAATTTTGTTATCTTTATAAATAATATAGTGGGCCGGCTTTAGTTTTAAAACGTTTTTAAATAGAGTCAGGGGGCTTGGCACATAAAATAACTTAAAATATAGTCCCAGTGCGCTCTCTTCGAGTTGTCTAGATATATTGTGATTAAGAATTGCCTTTATTTCAGAAGAGAAAATAAAATTTTTGCCGTCGAAATAATAATAGAGTGGCTTTACTCCGGCTCTGTCTCGGGCCAAAAAAAGCTCTTTTTTATTTTTATCCCAGATCGCAAGACCAAATATGCCATTGAAATAATCCAGACATTTTATTCCATGGTCTTCATACATATGCACTATAACCTCGGTATCGGTGTTGGATTGAAATACATGCCCACGCTTTTTCAGATCTTCCTGCAATTCTTTAAAGTTGTAAATTTCTCCGTTTAAGATTACGGCAATAGATTTGTCTTCGTTCCAGATAGGCTGGCGGCCATTCTCTGATAAATCAATAATAGATAGTCGGGCGCTGCCAAAAGACATGTCATCACCACAAAAATAGCCGTCTTGGTCCGGCCCTCTGTGTTTAGTGCTTGCGATCATCTTTTTTATAAGATTCTCGTCTTTGAAATTAAATCCGTTTATCGCGCACATATTATTTTAAGTACTCCAAAAACTCTTTGGGTGAAAGTTCTATTTCTCGTAAAATTTGCCTCAAAAGACCTCTGCCGATATCTTCGCCTCCGTGACTGGGAACTAAGGTAAATCTGCCGTCCTCATGCTTAAAACAAATATGCGCCCCTTTTTGGCGCACTTCATAAAAGCCAAGCTTCCGCAACGCCCGCACTACATTACGCGCTTTAAGCTGCGGAATTCTCCTACTCATACTTTAATAGTTTCTAGGCCGACAAAAACAGGTTCATATGCAAACTGCTTTACCTGTTCTCTATACTGGGAATCACTACGGGCTACTTCCAGACAAAGCGAAATGGCCTCGCGAACTCTTTTTGTAAGCTCTGAAATGCTTTTTGCTTGCGTATGGCACCCCGGAAGCCCTGGAACAGACGCAACAAAGTAGCC
>CAYVZN010000003.1:17610-32772 GCA_964456125.1 uncultured Candidatus Saccharibacteria bacterium | reverse complement strand
CAAATTTTTGCTATAGTTTGAAGTTCTCGAAAGTTCGTTGAAAATTAATAATAAGATGGAGGAATAATATGCCCCTTAAGACGTCTGAACCATTACTCCAATCGCTTTACGAAAAAGTAGAATGGGCAGGAAAATTGCTCAATGTCCCTGAATGGATTGTGGAAGACGAACTAAAACTATTCAAGTGCCATGAACTTACGGTAGGCAAATTGAGGGTAGAGATGGACGATGGCCCGCCCGAGCGTTTTGCGGCAACAGTTGTACTGCACTGCCAGCCATACTATCACGATAAACCCTACAAAGGCGGAATACGTTTATCCCATACCGTAACGCCCTCGTTCCTTCGCGTACTTGCCTTTGAAATGACGTTTAAGTGCGGAGTAGTAGATCTTGAATTCGGCGGCGGAAAATCTGGAATACGGTTAAAAAAACCGGTAAACCAATACTCTCCAAAAGAAACAACGAGGATAATGGAGGCATTTTCCGAAGTGTTCATTAAAGAACATAAGATAATATCTCCGCGCTACTATGTTCCCGCAACTGATATGGGCACAACTCCTGAAAATATGGACACTATACATGGAAAATTTTGGGAAGAAGCCCGGAACGTATCAACTGGCGGGGCTGTTGGGACGGCAGTTACCGGACGAACCGTGGAAAACGGCGGAATTCCGGGGCGCGAAGAAGCCACGGCCCTCGGAGGACTCATTGTTCTTGATAGATTGCGCGAAATTGCGAATATGCCTAAACTTCGCAATCACCCGACTGTTATCGTACAAGGCCTTGGACAGGTGGGTGGAAACTTTGTCCGCCTGGCGAATCTTAGAGGATACAAAGTTATAGGGGTGAGCAACATCTCTGGCGCAGTTTTTAACCCCGGAGGAATTGACTTCGATGAATTGCCTAAATTGCCTAACGGGCCCATAGATCCAAATGGTGTCCTGGATAATGTTACAGGGGAGCAATGTACTTCAGAAGAAATATTACTAAAGCCCTGTGACATATTAGTGCCCGCTGCCATGGAAAACGTAATTACGCAGGCCAATGCGAAAAAAATTAAATGCAAAGTACTGCTTGAACTTGCTAATCACCCGACATCACAAGCCGCAGACAACGAACTATCAAAAAAAATTTATGTAATTCCCGATATATTCGCTAATGCCGGAGGAGTCAGTGCTTCCTTCTGGGAGTGGTCATTGAGTCTGGGACATCCGAGGCACACTATCCAGACCCCCGAAACACTGGAAGAAGTGAGATCAAATCTTACTGCCCAGATGCAGGCCGCCACGGAATCAGTTCTGTCGTATGCCAAAAAGCATGAAACGGATCTTAGGGGAGCCGCGTGGCTAAAAGCCACGGATAGAATAAGCTCAAAACTAGTAAAAAAACATAGAGGACTCTGGGCCCCCAAATAATCTTGCGATCCTGCCGAATATGGCAGGATTTTATATTTTTTGCTATAACAAGATTACATGAAAATAACTATAGAAAATATCAATGAAAATCTAGCTAGCGCCCTTCGAAGGTGCGGCTATCATTTTGAAAGACAGCATCAAGATTCCGGCGAGGTAAGCGCCGCAAGAGACTTAGCTCTCGGCGGCTTTCCAAGATTTCACGCGTACGCAAGGATTGATGGCTCAACTATGCAAATAAATTTGCATCTTGATCAAAAACGCCCGAGTTATAAAGGAACCCGAGCGCATGGAGGAGAACATGAAGGGGAAGTTGTTGAAGAAGAAGCGAGGCGAATTAAACTTATTCTTGAGAAATAAAATGGGCTTGCCCCCACACCTATTTCTTCAGAAATAGGTGTGGGGGCAAGCCAATTTCTAATTCACCTAATTTCTAATTTCTAATAAAATTTTATAAATTAAAAGTTTTTTATCGTTGTTCCCCTAAAACTTTCTCCCTTAATAATGCTCTCGAAATTTTCTAGTTCTGTGCCTTTCGCAACTATTGCTTCTATACTGTTTTCTTCGCAAAATTTCGCGGCAATAGGATCAACCGGCGATTTCATGCCGGGGATCCAAGTATTTCCAACCATATCCCTATAATCGGTCCATGTAATAATATCATACGGCTTAGCATTGGGATTTTTTTCTATATCATCATCGTACACATGCGAGATTTTAGTCGCAATGATCAAGCTTTTTGCGCCGAATCTCTTAGTCAGCAAAGCTGCCACGTAATCCGTTGACCAACCCGGCCTCCAGCCCGAAGCAATAAAAAGATTATAGCCGCTCTCATTGTCTATCTTTTTGGTTGGATCATCTAAAACTACGGGGTGAGCAATATCAAAAAAAATAGCCCTTAATAAATGGCCGTTTAAACGAGTCGCGTGAATACCCAACCAATCTTTATCTTCATCGGATAAATCTATAATTTCTGACGCGGCGTTTTGATAGTCTCGGGCAATCTTTCCTCCGCCGGTAACAATTATAAATCTTTTGCCGTCCTTCAAAAATTTTAAAATAAACTCTCTAAAATCCCCTAGAAAGCCCGTATTAATTTTATCGGATACTATTATAGATCCGCCTAACGCTATGACTATAGTGTCTTTCATTTTCTCAAACGATGCGAGGGTGAATATCCGACACAAATATTAGGTGGGTTCTCGCAGTATCCAGCCACGGCGGGATACAATTAGAGATCCCTGTCAGATAAATTTGATCCGAATTCATCTCCTCGCATCATTTGAAAAAACGAAGCCCTTCAAAACATTATATCTTCTTCCGCCCGCTTGTACTCGTGGATTTCTTCCGGTTTAAACCAGTGCGTAAGTTCGTGCGCGGCTTCAGATTGATCTCCGGAGGCATGGACAACATTATGCAGGGCTCGTCTGCCGGCATTTGCAAGAGTAGGAGAATCAACAGAAAAATCTCCTCTTACAGTTCCCATTTCAGCAACTGCCGGCACGGTCTTGCCCACAATTTTACGAACCATATCCACGGAATGAATTCCTTGAACTATCATTGCGACCATCGGGCCGGAGGTGAGGAATTCCACGTTCCACCCTGCTACCATCTTCCCTATTTCAAGCGTGTCATTTGTTCCTAATTCCTTTATGGGATCTTTGCCGTATTGCTTATAATTTTCCAGGGTTTTCTCGCCCATGCCGCGCAGCCACGATTCGGTATTTGGATAGTGGCTATGAGCATGCTCTTTGCTCGCCGTGATCATCTTGAGCGCGATAATTTTAAGACCGCGCGCTTCAATGCGCTTCATTACTTCTCCGACAAGCCCTCGTTTTACGCCATCGGGCTTTATTAAAACTACAGTTTTTTCTTCTTTGGGATGCGCCATTGACTTTATTGTTCTGCCAGACTAAATTCTAACTTTTTTACCGTCCACCTATCTCCTTTTTTAATCGCACCGTAAACTTTTCTATGCTGCTTTCTTGCAATTTCATGGGCTATTTTTTTATTCTTCTCTGCCAATTTTTTATTTTCTTCAGGAATTAAAACAATTCTAGCGCTTTGAGGTATGCCCTGCATAACTACTGGGTGATGAACAACATACTCGCTAAACTGGGATGAGAGTGTGAAATTTTCTTTTATATCTTTGTTTCCCATGATTTTGCTTTTAGTTTTAGTTTTAGTAAAAATAATTATGTTCTATTTTTTTATAATTTTCCTCTATCTCTCTTAATGATTCTGTAAAAATATCATTATATTTTTCCGACTGTCCTAGCACTAATTCCCTATCATTCTTTCGTTTCTTATAGTGTAACATGTGTTTATGGGCATATCCATGTCTTGTATCATAACGAGTAATCCTCTCCCACCTCTCGTTAAAATAATATAAATATTGTATAGAAAAGTATGTAATTTTCCCCCCGGATAAGCAAAACTTTATTACAATCTTTCTTTTGGCCGTAGGAAACTTGATGTATTGTGTACAATTTTCCTGTATTCGGATTTTCTTTTTCATATCCTAACAGCCTATAGATAACTTATTACGATAAATAACTCGATAACTTCGGGCCATTTGTCCCTAATTTTATATCATAATCTATAAATATTTGCAAAATCTTGTCTTTAATAACCCCTGTGTTAATATAAATTCATAAACAAGCTTAATTATAATTTTAATATTTTAAATTATGCCAAAGACTAAACTTCTATTCATTGACGATGATCCTATAGTATTGAATATATGTAAAGAATTTTTTACGAAAAAGGGATTTACAACGATTACAATAAATAGCGGCCTCACGGCGCTTGCCGTATTAGAAACAATGGCAAAATTGCCGGACCTCATTGTTAATGATGCCCGAGCTCAACGGAATCGAGTTATTAAAAATATTAAAAGGAAATCCAAAATACAAAACAATACCTGTTATTGTTTGGTCTAATTTATCCCGGGAAGGAGATATAGAAATGGCCCTATCAATGGGGGCGGTGCTCTATCTTATAAAATCGGAATATGCGCCGCAGGAAGTAATTGCTAAAATTAAAGAGTTTATCTATGCTTACAAAAAAAAGAATGGCATACCAGAGGTAAAAGTTACTACAAGAGATAAGGCGTTATAACGAATATCCATTACTACTTACAACAATGTCGCCCTGGCTATCCGTTCTCATAATAGATATGCCAAATTTTTCTAATCTTTCCAAAACAGCTCCGTACGGATGGCCGTATGAGTTGTTCTTGGCAACTGATATTACGGCTATTTTGGGCCTTACTTTCTCTAAAAATAGTTCTGAAGAAGAGGTTTTACTGCCATGATGCGCGATTTTTAATATATCAGACTCTATGTTCAAAGTTTGCTGAACTATCTCATATTCTGACTGCCGCTCTATATCGCCGGTGAATAAAAAGCTGTCTTCTCCGTAAACAAAACGGACTACTACTGAATAGTCATTTTGAGACATATTAGTTTCAGGGAGGGCTTGCCCTGCGAAGTCTTGACGAAGCAGGGGCCACAAAATTTCAAAAAAAGCTATTTCCGAAAGATTTATTCTCGTGCCGTATTCACCAACCAGAACCTCTGCTCCCTCGCCGGAAACTGCTTCTTTCCACTCTTTAAATATTTCTGTATTTGCTTCTATGCCGTTCCAGATTATTAAATCCACGTCATAGTGGGCAAGTACGGGCACAAGGCCCGTTATGTGATCGGCGTCCGCGTGGGTCGCGATAACCATGTCTATATCCCTGTCCCAGAAAGGCATAGTGGAGTTTAGTTTTTCAACTACTTTGCTATCTGGCCCGCCATCTATTAAGATTTGCCGGCCATTCGGTAGCTCTATAAAGATCGCGTCCCCCTGACCGACATCAAAAAAACGCACTTCAAGCTCGCTGGTCTTCGCGTTCGCAAAAACAGCGATCCATGACAAAATCGCCAGCGTTAGAAGCGCCCCAAAAATAGTCTTTTTCCTGCTTAATTTATACGAAATATAATTTATAGATGATTTAATACGCTGCATAATTTAATTGATTATATGATAATTCGCTCAAATATAAAACCCGTTAACTTTTTAACGGGTTTTTTGAATTCGCTCTATAAGGAGACGAATTTGCTTCAGCGCTTCGGGCGCGTTTTCCGGCTCGCGAGTAACGCAATTAAACCCATCGCTATTCGAAAATCCTACAGGATCCAAATTCATCTTACAATTAAATTCTTTGAGGCCCTCATCCTTCTTATCGAAATTTCCCTTTGCTAGCTCGAATCGCAATGTTTTTGAAAAAACACTTGGCATGTCGTCCGCAAATCTGTATCGTTGCTCTGTAGTAAGCGTTCCACTCTTTGCCAGTTCTACTTTTACAGTTTTGAAAATGAGGATACGCTCGGGCATATCGGGATTATACAAAGTCACTTTCGCGTAAATTGGGTCCTTCTTTGCTTCATATGCCGGCACCTCTATTATAGCCCCGATCCTGAGCGGATCACCGCCGTATAAAACAAATGAAAAAACTGTTTCATTCGTTTTGGTATTTATGTATGTCGCGTACCACACAGTACCTACTTCGCCATCAAACAGTTCCAGCTTATCTACCCATCCGCTAGCAAGTAATACTCCCGCCCTTGCCTCTGCTACTATGGCTTCTGGCACAGCGGGACGTTCTGGTGTGTATGGTACTGATGTCGGAATTGATGTTGGTGTTGTCTCGAGCGTAGGTTCCGGTGTAGGCGTTAGCTCGGTCGTGGGTATTGGCGTTGGCTGAGGCGTAGCGGTTGAAACTACATAGGGTGTAGGAAACTCCTCGGGAATTACCTCAACCACCATCTCTTCGCCCTCCAAAAACGGCGGGAAAACTCCAGAAAAATATAGCGCTGCGACTATAACAACAACGGCCACACCTGCCAAAACCATGAATAAAAATTTTCCCGATCTGCCGCCTCGGTTTTCCGGCATTCTTGCATTTCTCATATTCTAACTCTATAAATCCGGCAAGTTTTGGGCGGACCTGGAAACTTCATCCCATTTTTGCTTTCTTTTTTCCCTGTCTTCCTTAACCATACTCATCATCTTTTCGGCCTCCTCGTAAAACCATTGAACCCGATTCATTGTGTCTCCACTGCCAATACCAGATAGTATGACCGTAATCGCGATTGTATTTGACGAACGCCCCGGATATGTGCCCTTTCTTCTGCTTGCTCCGGGAACACTTTCGGCAAGACTGCTTTCCATTACCTCAATAATTTCTTCAGTTGCTTCGTGAGACGGGCCGCTGAATAGCCCGAAAACATAGTCCGCGTCATACAAAATTTTGTTGCTTTCTCTGTAATCACAATCTATAGACAAATCTTTGAGGGCCTGATCCACCGCGCTTTTAGCGCGTTCTATCTGTTGTTTGCCCACGCTGAAATGTTGGGCTTTTTTCTTCCCATCTAGAAAAAACCCTGATTTATTTTTAGGAGGAACTTCCTCTATGCTCTGCCCTATGCCTATGAGACCCTGAAATGCGCGAATAAGATCGTTTGCGTCCAGAACTTCTCCTATATACTTTCTGTCTGTTTCTTCCCCAACGCAAAGGATATCCATAAATGAATTAGCGATGCGCCTATTAATTTCCCCATAGTTAAACAGCATTGACTCATTTTCTCTTACAAACTTCTGGTTATCTATCAGAAATACAGCGTCTGCTTTTGAATTAGTGAGCACCTTTTTGAGGCATGTGGCAGTATTTACAACGCTGTCCGGATCATTATACTGGCTCTTAAAAGGCAAAACCATCATTGCGTAAACCGGCTTATTAAACTTATCTTTTAATAAGTCGCAAACCACGCCCACAGAACCGGACCCTGTTCCGCCCGCGGTTGTACCAATCACCATAATGGCATCCGCGCTGTGAACATCTCCGTAATCTTGAATTGTTCTAATGATCTTCTTCTCGCCTCTCCGCGCCTGTTCCGCGCCATCAGCGTTAACTTTCCCGGCGCCCCTCCCCCTAAACTCATCTGTTGTGCCAAGAAGTATTGAATGATCGTCGGTATGGGGAATATTTTTTAATTGATACAGATCCCCGGCTCCCAGGTTTATCGCGAAAACTCCCTTACATATGGGGTCTTTGCCCGAACCGGTAAAAAGCCGAATGTTTCTATTCTTATAAACCCATTGCGCCATAGCGACAAATTCATCAGCGATATTTGACCCGCCTTGTCCGCATCCCACAACTACAAGCTTCATAACTCCTCCCTGCCTGTTCAGGTTATAATTTTCAAAGATCTAAAACCCGACTTTATATTATTGGACAAATTACGCAACCATGTCAAGCTTCAAGGCGGAAGTACTTTATCCCCCACCATAAAAGCGCAAAATATAAAAACACCAGATACCAGGGAAATACTGCTACTTCCATGGATGCGAACGGCAACTTTGAGCTCCAGTCTATTATTTTATAAACATATTCCAAAAACAGCCAAACTGGCCAGAAAAAAATCTGGCCAAGAGGTTGAAAAATTATTCCCGCGATTCCCGCGAAAAATCCAAGCCCCAAAACCAAACCCAATATCGGCACTACCAATATATTAGTGAATATAGAAACTATAGAGAATTGGCCAAAATTATAAGCCAATATGGGCGCGGTGAAAATTATTGCCGGAATCGTCATGGAAACTGTGCTTTGCATTTCAAGTATATCAAACTTCTTTGGGATAAAAGACAATTTTTCACGCAAATACGGATAAAGCTTCGCGATGCCAAGTGTTGCTAAAAACGATAACTGAAATCCTATATCGAATTTTAACAATAGCGGATTAAACGCAAGCATCAGCGTTGCCGCGATAATCAGTAGCCGATGCGCTTGTGAAAGTCGGCCCACTTTTTGCGCGAAAAAAACTATTCCTCCCATAATCCCTGCCCTGATTGCGCTCGGCGGCGCTCCGACCATGATTATGTATAAAATTATAAAAACTAGCGCGAAATAAAATGCCTGTCCGCGCCATAAGCCCAGTATAAGGCCCAGGCCTATAAGTATATTTGCAAGAATAACTATGTTCATGCCGGATATAGAGGTAATGTGCCTTGTCCCGGATTTATTTAGTTTTTGTTTTAAGTCCCAAGATAATCTATCTTCCCCAGACACCGTTTTCTCCCCCAGCATAAGCGCACCAAGTATAGAGCTATGAGGGGGAGATAACGATGAATCTAAGCTGTTTTCTAATCTGGACTTAAAACTCGCTATTTTAAGATATACAAAATTTCCACGATCGTTAAAATTTTGTATACTTTGTGATTTTACATTTTGTATTTTGCTATAATAGTCCAAATTATCTTCTGGCCTGTCAAACATCTGATGCCTAAAAATGCCTATCGCGAAAACTAACAAACAAAGTCCCGCAATAACTATTTTTTTATCTTTTTTCCAAAACATTGAAATCATTCCCAGCCCCAAAACAAAAAGCCCCAGCATAAAAATCTGGGGCACTAAAATTAACGAATTCAACGCGATCCCAGCAAGAAAAAATAGGCAAATATATATAAAAATACGAGAGAATGGCATGTATTTTAAAAAAAGAGTAATGTGTTATTGTATAATACGTTCATAAAAACTTAAAGGAGGTTTGGCATGACAGAATCAGAGTTTGTTTACCCCCGATATGGCGAACGGTCTTTAGCCGAAGTTGTCCCCACTATTTTCTCTGTACTTGGTGTTCCCGATGAAAGAAATACGTTGCCAGAAAGCCTATGGAAACGCGAAGCGCAGGATTGCGATAAGGTTGTACTATTCTTTATAGACGGACTCGGATATGATCAGGTCGTTAAGTATCGATATTTCCCGTTCTTTAACATACTAACTAATATGGGAAACCTCAACCCAATAACGACCGTGTTTCCTTCCACTACGGCTGCAGCAGTAACCACTATGCATACCGGGCTTACCCCGCAGGAACATGGACTCCCTGAATGGAACGTCTATTTCGAAGAGATAGATATGGTGATAGAAACTATGCCGTTTAAGCAGGCGAGGTCTAAAAAGTCTGATGAGTTGCTCGAAATGGGCATAGATCCCGAAATCTTGTATTCGGGCCCTACAGTATACGAAAAATTAAAACTATGTGGGATTAAATCTTTTGTTTTGACGCATAAAGATATAGCACACAGCGCCTACTCTAGTATAACCCAACGAGGCAGTGAAGTTGTGCCATACAGCCGCGGTTCCGATATGATGATAAAACTTATAAAACTTCTAAGAGAAACAAGAGGGCCAGCATATTTTTACGTGTACTGGTCGCAAGTGGACGCAAGCGGACATGAGTTCGGTCCTCATTCCTCGGAACACAAATCCGAACTGTCTATGTTGTCGCATCTTGCCAGCAGTGAATTTCTTGAAAAACTTGATAAGAAAAGCGCTGAAAATATTTTGTTTCTGCTTACAGCCGATCATGGTCAAATCGGTGTAAAGCCTGGTAGGATAATTTGCTTGGAAGATCTCTTTAATTTGGAAGAATTTCTTAAGCGAAATTCAGCTGGCAACACAATATTACCTACTGGTTGCCCCCGTGATGTCTTTCTGTTTGTGCGTGAAGAAAAATTAGGAGCAACGCTTGATATGCTTAAGAAAAGACTAGCAGGGTATGCTGATGTTATTCACACCTCCACCGCTATCTTCAAAGGTTTGTTTGGCATTAATAAACCGAGTGAAAAATTCCTTAAAAGAATCGGCAATATTTTGATTTTGCCATATACCGACTATAACATATGGAATAATGGATTCTCTAAAAAACCTTCAGAGTTTCGTGGAATTCATGGCGGCCTCTCCAAAAGGGAGATGACAATCCCGTTCGTTTCGGCAAAGCTTTCTCAACTAATCAAATAGTCCTCCGACTATAGTCGGAGGACTATTTTTTAATTTTTCTTAGACTCTCTACGCAGTTTCGGCAGCAACTTTTGCTTGTCCGGTCGCGTCTGTGCTGACCGCGGTGACTTCCTCTATTTCGCAAACACCCGCAACGCACGCGAGTTCCTTTGCTCCTTGGGTTGTGTCTTCTTTTTCGTATAAGAGAATTTGAGCGAAATCTATTTTTGGCATTTTCGCGTATAATTCATCGTACTTTTCTTTGCTAATCTCTTCATACGGAGCAAGCGCGTAGGAGTGGTCAGTGCGCGGCAAAAACGAAAGGCCGCCCAACATATCCCAATTACCATACAGCCAATTCGCGGCCTCTATCCATTCGTTGTCGCCAACAGATACGGTTACTGACGGATTGTGCTCTGTGTAGTTTTCTTTTACCAGTTTCCAATGCTCTAATTGGTTAATTGAAGAAATACTATCGCGAGTAATAGCTACTTTTGGAGCTTTTATCGGAAACTCTAAGACATAAGTTGACGCGGAATGCTTAAGCTGGCCGACTTCGGGATAATAGGGAAATTTCTGATCTCGCAGCATATGAAACAAAGGGTCGTTGGCAGAGATTCTCACTCGCCTTATATAGTATTTGGCGTGGCGCGGATGCATTCCAGAGGACGCGTCAACGAGTTGAGACACGGTTCCGGACGGCTTAACGCAAGTAATGCAGGTAGAGGCATTTATTCCAAATTTTTTCGCGTATTTTTTATTTACATTGAAAGATTCCTCTCTAAGCGCGTTAAGGACTTTAGGATCTCGAACCGCGGGGCAATCCCACTGGCCGGTGAGTGAAACTCCCAACAGCCTTTCCTCCTCGCAGTTTTCTTTCCATTCTTTTGATAGATATGGGAAATTAGTAAGCGTTGATTGATAGGTTCCAAGTATTGTCGCAAGACGAATCTTTTGCAGTAATGTTTCTTTTGTATCGTTGAATCGGCATATTACCTCTGATAAATTGCAGAATTGTTTTGATCTCAAGACGATCTCTCCGCAATTCAGGTTATTAAGATACACAAATTTTCTTTTATTCTTTTTTGTTTTCCCCTCAAAACCGCCAACAAAAAAGTTATGAAACTCATCTACTGTGCCATTATAAACATCTTCTCGGCCACAAGATTCTACGGACACAACCTTATGGTTATACATATCTGCGAATTCTTTTAGGTTTACATACTTTCTAAACGGAGAACTTAATCGTGAAATCTCGTTGCTAACATTATTTTCTTTGCACTCCTTCATCCATTCCTTCTTGAAAGGATCTCTCCTAAGTCCAAATTTTAGGTCAGAATATACTTGAGCTTGCTTTTCGCGTAACACCTCCTTTCTTTTATAATGCGCAGTGTGTATGAGCTCAAGCATTCTCGTTTTATGTTCCTTGTCGCTCCATTTTTGCTTAAGCCCGCACGAAATACTGCATGCTCCATACTCTCTATAGAAAACCCTTGTTTTGAATTCTCCCCCGCAAACTTCGCAGTTTTTTACTATCCTTAATTTCCCATCATTAATAACACAATTATACCCTTGTGAGGTATACTTTTTATATGACTTTGCCACTCGCGGGTCTGCATTAATGTTATCAAGCCCAAGTTCTTGAGCGGCCCACTTTGCTAAACCCATTATGCCGCCTAAGTGATCCTTCCTCCATTTACTAAAACATTGAGGTAATCCGTTTCCCCTTGCATAATCCGCCCAATCTTTATAGGAAAATCTGTACCCAAGATTCTTAGTCAGTTGCAATACATGATTTTTTAATTCTTCGTCGGTAAATCCAGAAAAATTACTGTTTTTATCTCCCTCATTATTTTTTGAATGCTTAAGTTTATATTGCGCCCACTTCTTGTCGCTCCACTCGCTACCTGCCCTACGCATGGGATTTAGATCACCAATCATTAGCCTTGCGTGCAATTCGTCGTGATCCTCCTTAGACAGTATTTCAAGATTTAGAGGATCGTTGTTTTGAGCATTTTTATCTTTATGATGAACTACATAACCATTGGGAATATCCTTATTATAATGAAAGGAGGCGATTAGCCTATGCTCCGCAGAATTGCTAGCAAAAACCCCATTATTAACCCACCAATAATCTTGTGTCCTTCTTTTATGCGGTCCAACTGGAGAAGCGTGTTTTGTTAAAACGTGCAAGCTATCGCCATAGCTTAAATTTTTGATTTCTTTATACTCGCCTGACTTAAGTCTAAATTTATGATCAGCAGTTGCTTTTACAACTGAACCGTCGTCCAAAATAATTTTATAAACTTCGCGGTCTTTACCGGTAATTCTAGGGTTCCTCATATATCGGACAGCAACCTTTCCTCTATTATCAAGACAAAATACAGGAACATCTTTCCCTTCTTTTGCTAATTGCTTAATCGGCATATGTCCCCTGCCGTCGGCAACGTATACCAACGTATCGCCTGTAATGCAAGGATTTGTGCCGCTTGTCTGCCAATATTTTTTAAAAACTTTCCACCGCCTCTCGGGTAATTGCTTTTGGAGCCCGGCCCTGTTGAATATTCCCCTCTCCCCGGTCCCGGATTTGGCAAGAGCAACCCATTCTTCCATAAACTCTGAAGTAGTGGGTTTTCTGTTATAAACCGCGGAATTATTGGCCATTTGCCGCTGGGGTTCAAAGAGGTAGAACTGGCCGTCTTTCGCGTGGCGCATATCTTCGTCATCAAAGTCGGAAATTGATATGAGCGCAGATCTGCGCACTCCGCCCATAACTACAACCTCGCCAATCTTGCATATTATATCGTGGACATCTAGATTACTAAGCCGCTTGCCTTGCTTGGACAAAATTTTCTTCCTTGAAAAATCAAGCAACGCGCGAAGCGGCTCCGGACCAGAGCTTTGCCCGCCCATAGTACGGAGTCTGGCTCCTGCCGGACGAACTTTAGAATAATCAAAATTTATATCTTTTCCTCCATACCAAGCTTTAAGGCCAATAGTTAAAGCATTTCCCCATCCTTCCTTGCTGTCTTCTATCGCGTGAGTTGATAAAATCTTGCCTGTCTGATGCTTGATAATTGGCAATCTCTGAACGGTTTGAGACTCAACTGAAAACCCCACACCCGTACCGCACATTGAAAGATACATGATTTCTGAAAAGTCCTGAAGTTTTGACGGAGCAATGTATGAGCAGTTATAAGCGCTTACGTTATTCTTGCGGGCTGCCTTTCCCGAACCCCACATTAGCCGCATTGAGGGCACTACTTCCTGGTTGAGAATCGCGTTTCTCAGTTCATCGTACTCTTTATCTTCAAGGTTGCTGCCCAAATTTTCACGCATGAAATCTATATACCGCGAGACTGTCTCTATCCAGGTCTCGCGCCTGCCCTCTTCTTCGATCCATCTTGAGTAAGTACGATAATATATGAATTCGGCAAGATCGTTTTTAAAATATTTTTTACTTTCGTCCGATAAATCTTTAATGCTTTCGGGTATAAATTTGCGGGACTCCCGAACTTCGGCCCGCTTGCTGCGATAGAGAATGTATGCTTTGGCGACTTTGGTTAGACCTGCCTTGATCAATGATTCTTCAACTAGATCTTGGATGTCCTCCACGCTGGGAACTATTTTATTCCCAAATTTTTCGTTCAGCATTAAAATTACCCTGTCCGATATTTTTTCCGATCGGCTAATATCTTCTTTGCCCTCAACCGCGACAATTGCTTTATTGACGGCATTTATAATTTTCGCTCCTTCAAAATCTACAATTTCTCCGCTTCTTTTTCTAACCTTCTTTACCTTTATTTGTGCCGCCTTTAGCATAAGGATTCTGGAATCTGTAGATTTCAAAGGCCTGAGTGTCCCCCCACCCCTCGAAAATCTCGGGGCAAGCATTCAGGCCCTATTTTTATCCACAGATTCGATTAAAAATATCAATAAAATTTCTCTGGAACTTTATTATATCACATAAAATTTTTAGTCAAACTTCTAAAATCTGTGGATAACCGCCAGTACCTCACCCCTAAACCCCTCTCCCTCCCCCTAGGGGGAGGGAGAGGGGAACTCACATGACACGTATAATGAGGTAAACAAAAAAGCCCCCCTGAGTGGAGCATTTGTACTGTTATTGTTACAAAAATGATAAATAAAACCATGTTGATTGCTAGAATCTCCTATAGGTCCTTTCCGACCTCCTCTCGATAGCGAGAATAAAAGCATCGCCGCTTTTCCCCACTCTATATATAATCCGCATTTTGCCTTTTCGGACCCGAAAAATATCTTTTCTTCCGCGGAGTTTTTTGATATGAAGCCCTTCGAGCTTGCCAACAGAGATCGAAACCAAAATTTTCTTTACGCTCGCTCTTTCTTTCGCGTTCAATTTTTTGAGGGCTTTCGCGATTTTGTCCATAAGGGTTACAGGCGCGAGAGAAGCTCTTTTACATTCACCCCGCCTTTGCGAATTTTTGTAAAATCAACAACCTCTTCCCATTCATCTTCAAGCGGACCCACGCGAAAGAGCGGCTTTGATCTTCGCACAACAATAAACGAATGCCCCCTTACCACTTCCTTTGTATATTTTTCCACATTTTGCCTTAATTCCTTAAGACCCACAATTTTTTCCATAGTTTTGTCGGATTAATTATATACTGCCTCTCTATCCTAAGTTTATCTTAAGATAAACTTTTATGTCAACATATTTCCAGAATCTGTGGATAAAAAAAGCCCCTGCCCGCACGAATCAAACAGAGGAATAAATATTTTAACTCTTTATTTAAAAATAACTAAGGGGCGGGCAGGCAGCTCATTACTTGTTTATTCGTGCTGCGATTGCTCGCCCCTGTTTTAGGCTGGCCAGCCGGCTGCAAAACCGGGGTCTAAAATGCCGACTGGCCGCCATTCGCCCCGCAGGTTCGCGGGGAA
>CAYVZN010000003.1:16182-17510 GCA_964456125.1 uncultured Candidatus Saccharibacteria bacterium | reverse complement strand
TGCGATCCCACTTATTCCACGTCGGAGCAAGCAGGCCCTCTCTACCCGTCTTTTTTGCGGGCGGAATTCCTCCCTTAAAGCTATTAATATAGCCTTAAGGCAAGAATCCACTATAACAGAGTATTATACACCCAAACGGAAAACTTGTCAATAGCAACAGGTGATTTTCGGGGTTTTCGTCCTGACTCGCCGGCTCTGGATCCCTCGGGCTTCGCCCTCGGGATAAAGGTTTTGTCTCCGCTTGAGTTTCGCCTTCGGCTCACTCTCGCGGACAAAGCCCTTTATTTCATCTTTTTTCGTATAAACGCGGGTATATCCCAGTCTTCTTCGTCGTCTTTATCTTTATTTTTATCCCCTTCTTCTTTTGAATTTTGAGAATTTTTCGCGGGGGAAACGTGAGATTGTTCCGCATTTTCTTTTTCTTGAGAGGCCTTCACAGATAAATCCGCGTCTTGGAACCCTGTTGCTATCACAGTAACTTTTAGCTCTCCTTTTTTAAGTTGGTCATCCCTTACCGCGCCAAAAATTACTTTTGCCTCGGGGTGAATAGAGCCAGTGATAACTTTTGCGGCTTCGTTTATCTCATACATCGTAAGGTCATCCCCGCCGCTTACAGAGAATAGCACTCCTCTTGCGCCATCTATTGAAATCTCGAGCAACGGAGAATTTATCGCGTATCGCGCAGCTTCTATCGCTCTCTCCTCTCCTGTCGCTTTTCCAATTCCCATAAGCGCGGAGCCTGCGTCCTGCATAATTGCCCGCACATCGGCAAAGTCTACATTTACTATGCCTGGCTTTACTACAAGATCCGAGATTCCCTGCACTGCCTGGCGAAGAACATCGTCTACTATGCCAAACGCTTCTACAAGCGTAGTCTTTCGCTCAATGATGTTTAGAAGCTTATCGTTTGGTATGGTTATAAGAGTATCCACGCGTTCTTTCAGGTTATTAAGGCCTTCTTCGGCAATTCTACTCCTCTGGAGACCCTCAAAAGAAAAAGGTCTTGTAACAACACCGACTGTTAAAGCTCCTGTTTCGCGCGCAACTTCGGCAATCACGGGCGCGGCTCCGGTTCCGGTTCCTCCACCAAGGCCGCATGTGACAAAAACCATGTCTGCCCCCTTTAAGGCTTCATGGATATCGTCTTTGTTCTCTTCCGCGGCCTGCCGCCCGATATCAGGATTCATGCCGGCTCCAAGCCCTCGGGTTACGTTCTTGCCGATATGAATCTTAAGGCCGGCTTTGGCGTGATGAAGGTCTTGGGCATCAGTGTTTACCGCGATAAACTCCACGCCCTGAATCTTTCCCTCAAACATGCTGGAAACGGC
>CAYVZN010000003.1:11691-16082 GCA_964456125.1 uncultured Candidatus Saccharibacteria bacterium | reverse complement strand
AAACGCCCTGAACCATTTTTTGAATTGCTTCACGGAATTATTGAGCGAGGGAATAGATGGCGTAAAACCCTGCCTTGCGTTTCCTCTTTCTTCCATCCCCCAAAATATAAGGCCGAGCGAAGCCGCGTATGCTGGATCATCAACGCGTTCTACAATACCCTCCACTTCTTTCGGGAAACCTATCTGCACGGTCAAACGCATTTTCCTTTTTGCGAGATCGACGATATGGGGAATTTTTGCTCCACCCCCTACTAAAACCACTCCTCCGGGCAAAAACGCCTCCTTGCCAATTTTTTTTAATTCTTTATTTGTAAGATCAAATATTTCTGAAAGTCGGGCTTCCATAATTTCACACACTTCTTTTCGTGATATTGTGCCGCTCTCCTGATCGCTGATGCTCGCAAGGTCGATTACGTCGCGTTTTCCGACTTCCGACGTTTCTGCTGTTCCGTATTCAAATTTTATATTTTCCGCAACATCAACGGGAATTCTAAGGCCAATAGCAATATCATTGGTAATATGAGATCCGCCAATGGGAATAATGCTTGTCTTAAGCAGATCTCCTTCTTCGTATACAGTAACGCCTGTTGTGCCTCCTCCGATATCCACGCATACGACCCCCAGCTCCTTCTGGCGTTTAGAGAGCACCGCTTTTGATGAGGCAAGGGCGTCTAATACTACGCCATCCGCCCCTACTCCGACTTCTTCAAGCGTTCTATGAAGGTTTTTAATGTAGGATGCCGCGCCGCTCACTATAAGAGCATTTGTTTCTAGGCGCACACCCTTCATGCCAACCGGATCTTTTATGCCCCCCTCTCCATCAACTATGTATTCCCTTGGAATTACATGAAGTATCTCCTGGTTATGAGGCAGGGAAAAAGTTTGCGCCGCATTAATAACCCTATCTACGTCATCTGGTGAAATTTCTCCGTCGGCCCTCGAAATAGCTATAACGCCTTTGCTTGGAAAAGCTGAAATATGGCTTCCTCCTATAGAAACCACGGCGTTTGTAATTTTTACTCCGGCGCCTCGCTCGGCCATGCGTATTGATTCAGCAATACTTGCTTGCGCCTCTTCAATATCTACAATAACGCCATTGCGAACCCCATATGATCTCGCGAATCCAACGCCAATAATTTGAGGTAAAAGATCCTCCTTCTTCCGGGCAACTATAGTATATATACTATGGCTGCCAATATCTATGCCTGTGATTATTTCGTTGGCCACGACTTATAATTTCTAATTTTCAATTTAAAATTTTTAAACAATTTCTTAATTTTTAATGTTTAAAACACGCGAGGTTTAAAAAATTAAATCATTAAGGCATTAATTAAAAATTTAAAATTAGAAATTAAATCTAGGGTCTAATAAATTTAACGATTTCATAATCTCTTCCTCCCGAGAATGCATCTCTTCAGTTTTTTTAACACTACCCTCGTGTTCATACCCCAATAAATGCAACGTACCGTGAATAAGAACATGCGCGAGTTCCCGAGAATATGGCACGCGAGCCAGCTTAGACTGCTTTTTTACTTCGGAAATGCATACGACTATTTCTCCCAAATACTTTCCCTCACCTCCAAAAGAGAGCACATCCGTTGCTTTATTTTTATGCCTATATTTTTTATTTAGCTTCTTTATTCTTTCACTCCCAACAAAAGCAACTTCGATTATTATTTGATCATTTGATATCTCTGTCGCCAAAGCCGCCTCTATTACATTTCGCACAAAATATTCATCTATGTCCGAGGTTGTCAGGTTCTGTATCTCGATCATGTTGCATGTTTACTACTATTTGGTCTTCCCAAGTTTTCTTAGCTTTGCGTAATGAGCTCTTTTCTTCTCGCGTTCAAGGGCTTCAACCCTCCTCATTGTCCTGTTTGTTTTTTTCCTAAAAAATTTATTTTTCTTTACCTCTTTTAATATGCCGCTGGCCTGAACGCGCTGCATAAAACGCCGCACCAGCGCTGTAGATGACTCTTGTTCTTTACGTGTTACATGTATCATTTTGTCTAGCTTTTTAGCTTCTTAGGCTTTAGTAATACTAGATACTAGATACTAGATACTAGATACTAGATACTAGATAGCTTACTCCCATCCTCCTAATAAATGCAGGTGCACGTGATCTATTACTTGTCCTCCCCTCCTTCCTACATTAAACATTAATTTGTAGCCCTCGTCAATTTTTTGTTCTTTTGCAATCTTTTTAGAAACAATTAAAAGCTCGTAAATCATATCTCGATCTTCTTCTCCCACATCGTTAACAGATTCTATGTGCTTTTTAGGTACGATCAATACATGCACCGGAGCCTTTGGATTTATGTCTTTAAAAGCAACGACTTTTTCGTTTTCATACACTATATCCGCAGACTGCTCATGATTTATTATTTTACAAAAGACGCACATTTTCTAGCTCTCTAGCTTCTTAGCTTCTTAGCTTCCTAGGCTTTAGGAATCCTAGAGCCTAAGGCCTAAGAAGCTAGGAAGCTTTATTCAGGCGCTTTTTAAGTTCTTTTACCGCTTTATTAATCGGTATCACTTCTTGGCTGCCGCTCTGCATATCGCGAATAATAATTGTATCTTCCGCTACTTCCTGATGGCCAAGGATCAGAGCGTAATCAACGCCATCCTTATCTGCGAGCTCCATTTGGGACTTAATTGAAGAATGCCCAAGCGCCTCTTTCGCCGGTATGCCCGACAAGCGAAGCTCTTCCATTAAGTTCATCCCTCTCTTCTTTGCGAGAAATCCCAGCTGCACAAAAAATACTCGCGGAGATTTTATAGCCGGAGCTTTCGCGCCGTTTTTTCGCATTTGGGCAATTACTCTTTCAATTCCCATGGAAGCGCCGACCGCGGGCGTATCTTCTCCTCCGAATAATTTCACTAAACCATCAAATCTTCCTCCACCAACAAGTGTCGCCATGCGCTCTCCTTTCTCCTCGGAAGGGATTATTTCAAACACTGTTTTTGTGTAATAATCAAGACCTCGCACCAAATGCGGTGAGAGTATATATGGGAGACCAGCGTAATCCAGAGTTTCCAAAACATTTTTTAAATGGTTGTGGCATTCGTTGCATAAATGATCCACTATTTCGGGAGCCCCCGCATTGAGCCGTTCACACTTTTCATCTTTACAGTCCAAAATCCTCAACAAATTTTCTTTTCGCCGTTTTCGGCAATCTTTGCAAAGCGATCGCTCACGCCCCCTATAGTAATCCCGAAGCGCCTTTTTATAGCTTGGCTTGCAACGCGCGCAACCGATGCTATTTATGTGGATGCCCGCGTCTTTTACTCCGAGAGTTTGCAATATCTTGAAAAAAATCAAAATAACCTGTGAATCCATAATAGCGTCTTTGTCGCCTATCGTATCAATCTCAAACTGATGAAACTCCCTGAACCTTCCGCTTTGAGGCCTCTCGTGCCGAAACAGCGGGCCTATCGCAGAAAGCTTCACCGGCTTGGGCCAGGAAACCATACCGTGCTGAATATACGCGCGCGCTATGGACGGAGTAAACTCCGGCCGAAGCGTTAATGAATCGCCCCCCTCGGTTTTGAGATTATACATCTGCTTCTGCACTATGTCCGTGCTTGAGCCCGTGCCTTTGTCAAATAAGTCAGAGAACTCAAGAACCGGTGTTTCTATCATATTATAGCCGTAGTAAGAGGATATTTTACGGCATACACTCTCAACTAAATCATAAAATCTCCTGTCTTTAGGCAGAATATCGGGCATCCCTGTAACATTTTGAAATTTTGGCTTACTCATTTTCTAGCTTTCTAGCTTTCTAGCTTCTTAGGTATTAGTAGTCCTAAAGCCTAAAGCCTAAAGCCTAGAAAGCTAATACTGTGGTCTTTTAACTATATCAAAGTCGCTTATTGGCCATGCTCTTAACCATGCCTTCCCTATAATATTTTTTCGCGGAAGCGTACCCCAATTTCTCGAATCAGAACTTGCGTTTCTATTATCGCCGAGCACGAAATATTCATTATAACTTAATTGCGCTGTTTTATTTCCCGGAGTAGATCCAACTATATAACGCTCGTTCAGAAGCTCCAGTGAAAATAAATCTTTTCCCACAAACACATTACCGTCTTTAACGCTTACAGTCTCACCCGGAAGGCCTATAATTCGCTTTATGTAAAACTGGCCGTTGCCTTCAGGGGGCCTGAAAACTATAACATCGCCTCTCTTTGGATCGGAAATTCTATATCCAATCTCATTAATAACTAAATAATTCCCCGACTCAAACGTGGGATGCATGCTCGCGCCTCTTACAAAAAATGGCTGTACAACAAAATAACGTATAGGCACAATAATAGCAAGAGAAATTATAACTATCTTTAATATCTCCCAAAAAAATAAAATCGGCCCCTTTATAAAGCTCATTAAG
>CAYVZN010000003.1:0-11591 GCA_964456125.1 uncultured Candidatus Saccharibacteria bacterium | reverse complement strand
GTACTTTGACAAATATTGAATGCCCTCCTTCGTCCGCCCAGGGCGGACTTCGGCGGGGCTCTGAATTTTGTAACTAAATTAAAATTTAGACAATTGTTACGGGGTCAGATTGTTACGGGGTCAGACCCCGTAACACGTAACTTCAGACAAAATTCGAGGAGGTGCTGTATGGCGGAATTTTTCTGGGATCATATGCGCATATTGCCGCTCTTCATGCCGCAGCGCCTCTGCTTTATCGGAGAGACGCTGGAATTACAAGAAGCTCTTTTTAATCAAAAATTACTTAAAGCGGATCCCTGTCCTAACTTTTTGCTATTTGCCGAGCATAATCATATATATACGTACAATCCAGATAAACTAACGGGCAAGATGTTCAAGAGTATAATGGACAATGGACAGTGTCGACTCCCCGCCCCCGCGATGCGCATAAAACGTTCGGGCTCTATAACTTACCACGGGCCCGGTCAGCTTGTATGCTATATGATTATTAATATGGCGGACATTGGGCTCATTGGGCTTGAATCGGTACTTCATCTAACCGCCATAATTGACGCGAGCGTAAAAGATACACTGGAAAAATTTGGAATTAAAGGATATACCCTCGCTGAATTATGCAAAGTTGAAGATGCCGACATTCGCGATTATATGCTTTACAAAAAAATCGCGAAATTAGGTGATAAAGGCGTTGTTCGCGGCATATCGGATGCGGCAGGAATTTGGGTAATTTCAAACTGTGAAGGAAAGCGGGAAATAAAAAAAATTTGCTCCCGAGGAATCGATATTAAGAAAGGCGTCACAAAATTTGGTTTTGCCCTGAATGTTTCAACGTATTTGGAATTTTTTAACTGGATATATCCATGCGGGCTGGATATAAAAATTACCTCAATAAAAGAAGTGACTGGGCAGGAACCTAAACTCTACAACGTTTCAAAAATTATTGCCGATATTTTAATAAAAAAATTTAACGCGTTATCCAAAGAAAAAGAAAAGGCATCGTAGTAGATGCCTTTTAAAATTTAAACTTTGGATCGAATAATTCTCGAAATTCATCGGAGCTTTCCTTGCTCTCTATATATTGCTTAAGCGCATTTACAAATTCAAGCGCCGGTACGCCGTCAAATAATCTATGGTCAAAACTAAATGCCAATGTCATATAATAACGCGCGTCAAAATCGTTTTTCTCTTTTATAATGCCCAGGCGCGCTAATTCTGAAATAAATTTATCGTTAGGAAATTGTTTTATCGCGCCAAGAACAAGTATCATTCCTGTTGGCCGCTCTTTGCCGCTCGATTCCTTGGTATACGGCACTATAGAATCGGGGTTCTCCCCGCCCATCGCGCCTACATTATTTACTGTGAAGGTCAGGTCGCGCAGTTCAGAAAGTATAATTTTCTGGCTCAAGGCGCGCTGGACCCTATCATCTACCGCGGCCATAAGCTCGCGAAGGCACAATTTTTCCGCATCGTGTATAACAGGAACCATTAGTCCTTCGGGGGTTTGCACGGCCATGCCGATATTAACATGATTAAATAAATATGCGTCATTTTTATCCTTATCCCAGTAAGCATTCACTATGCCAAATTTTTCTCGCTGATCAAACAGTAATCTTACGGCAAGAAACATAAATAATCCGGTGAAGCTGAAATCCGTGCCCGTGTCTTCGCGCCATAACTCTCGTCTCTCGCGGTAGAAACTTCGCAAATTAGTCACATCAACCGTAATCGCGTCGCCTGCTTTTGGAATTTCTGCATAGCTTTTTTGCATATAGTACGCGATGGTCTTGCGAATTATTGTAGCGTTTAGGGGTGTACGATCAACAGCCGTAACAAGTAGCGGGTCTTCATCTTTAGGCAAGTCTGCCTGTTTGCGGAGCGGGGCTTCGTAAGGTAAAGGTTCTGCCCTCTGAGTTGAAATCGCCTGCTCAACGTCCATGCGCATTACTCTACCGCCGAGACCACTGCCTTGTACGGTAGTTATATCAATCCCATGCTCGTGAGCTAATTTTCGCGCCGCAGGCGCCGCCCTCACCCTGATTTTTTCAGTTTCAGGAATTTCGCTAATTTCTTTATTTTCCGTAGTTTCTTTAATTTCTATAGTTTCGTCTGTTTCTATCCACCCTAGTTCCGGCAATAGTATCTGGCCGAACGGAGTATCCTCGCGCCGGGCTTCAAGCTCCTTTCCGTCTTTGGTAACGCCAAGCTCCCAGGACTCACCTTCGGCATATAAAATGTTAGAGATTTTTCCCGACCAGGAAGACAGCATTTCTGCCGTTACTTTATCGGCCTCCACTACGGCAAGAGCATCCCCTACTTCAATGCGGTCGCCGGGATTTTTTTCCCAATGCTTGATACTTGCTACGACAAAATCATTTTCGGGATTAGTAATACCATACCCCTTCTCCAACTGCCCAACAAGGAATCCGAACTTTATTTTCATGATGTCACCTACTTATACCGCATGCCGTCACGAATCGCATCGGCAAGTTTTCTGGAACGGTGCATAACTCTGCCAGTTTTTGTTACATAATACGGCAGACGAGCCCAAACAAGTTCTTCGGCCGAGGGAATAGCCAAGTCCCCATCCATGCCCGCGCATACTATATCAATTGCGTTATAAGTAAGAATATCTCCAAGAACCCCGTCTCTGCCGACAAGCTTTGAACGCAAGTAGTGCCCGGCGCCGGTAAATTCGTCCGCGGCCTGCATAATCGCAAGACGCCCGGTTTTTTCAACAGAGGCCTTTATAGTCGTAAAGTCAGTTGGATATATAGTGCGAAGATCAATTACCTCAACATCAATATTTTCTTCTTTTGCCAAAAAATCGGCCTCGTTTTTTGCAGCCGAAACTGCTGCCGCGCCGTATGATACAATCGTAAAATCCTTACCAGAGCGCGCGATATTCGCTTTGCCGAATGGAATAACATAGGGATCAAGCGGTATTACTCTATCGAATTCGGGTAAGCTTGCCGCAGAAATCTCAAGTATAAGCGCCACTGGGCCGTCATAGTACTTGCATGCCCGCACAAGGCCTACAAGATCATAAGCGTTTGCCGGAAACAGAATTACAAGCCCGCGTGACGGCATAAGCTCTGCTTCCACATAGTGCTCATGATATTCTCCGCTTCCCCCGCTTCGGACAACTCCGCAAGGAAATACGGATACAAATCCAAACTTCATCTTTTTTTGATACCATTGAATGGAAGCGGCCTTGATAAACTTTTGTGCTTCCGCTCCAAACCAGCCGAATTGAAATTCCGCAAAAGGCTTAGAGCCGTAAAGCGCCCTCCCCCCAGCCGTCTCTATGATCGCCATTTCAGAAAGGGGCGCGTTCCAAATTCTGGTAGGGCCAAATTCGTCTAGAAGACCTTGGGTAAGCGCAAGAACTCCGCCACTGCCGCAATCTTCGCCAAAATAAATCACTCGTTCGTCCTCGCGCATAAGCTCATTGATTATCCAGTTATAGGCCGCCTTGTAGCCCATTTTGATGGAATTCTCGCTGTTAAGGGATGAGCGATCTGGCTCTTTGGGCAATTCGCTCCAGTCAACGGAAGGAAACATTGAGCGGTCCTTTTTGTCTTCCTCTACGGTGATAGCAGGTTCTCCAAGAACGACCTGGGCAAGGGAAAAAAGCTTAGCTTCTTCTTCCATGCGCATTTCCTTGACAGTTGTTTCATCGACTATCTCGCTGTCTAGTAAAAAATGCGGGTATAAAACAGGGTCTGTTTTCCATGCTTCGGTGAATTCATTAATATCGCGTACTCCAAAAACTCTAACGGCTTTTGACAAGTCTTCGCGAGTATTTATGGGGCCCGCATACTCTATCTGGTCCTGATTGTGCCCGGTACCCCGGTATGTATCAACTACCATAAGGGTGGAAACACATTGCTGGGCGCGCTCTATCATTTTTACGCATTCATCGTAATACTCGCTTATGTTATCACTGTTGACCTCAACGCCCACCATATCGCCGTATCCGCGCGCTCGATCTGCAAGATTAGCCATGCCGTATTCATCAATTGCATCGGCAAAAAGAGAGTATTTATTTTTTACAATAATCAGTCCGACGGGCGCCCCGCGCGCGACTTTCAGCTCGCGCATAAGAGGCGTTACAAAATTCTCGCCGTATCGCGCTATAAACTCGTTTAAATTCCATTTATAGTTGCTTGTGGCAACCCAGTTTCTAGCCTCGTGAATACAGCCCTGCTGCTCCGCGCCTTCGCCGTAGAAAGCAATTGCGATGGGACGCTTTTCGGGCGCAAGATTAGGCCACTCCATGCGGAACATTTCCTGACCAAAGCCAATCGCGGTATTTACCATTCCGGCCATATCCGAATACATAAATGTCAGAATACGGCACGGAAGACAGCCCCAGTGAATATTTCCATCGCGGCCGCGGTTTCCACCGGTTACGCGACCAAAATGATTTCTCAAAATTTCCTTCACATGATGATGACCTTCCCTATCCGCGGTAAATTCATCTTTAGCGACTGCTATACCCCATTGCGTACGCTGGTCGCCGCTTACAGGCGACTCCATCAATATTCCCTTTTTGTATAGCGCGTACATCGGAACCATCGTTACAGCTTCCTGGCGTATGCCCAAAAGACAAGCGCCAAATACATGGCTTCGATTTTTGGCAACCGCAAGGCCGAGCGCCGCGTTTCTTACAAGCCAGCGATATAGTTCCAGTTTTTCCGAATTTTGAAGATTCGCCATTTTTATCACCCCAGATATTGAATTTTATTTTTCAAAGTGCTCAACAAAATATATTGACACATTTTTGTATAGAAAACAAGAGTTTTTAATTTTTCTTGTCGGATAAATAATATGATATAATTACCTTATGCTTAACTCCATACAATACAAAAATATCACATGGGTTGATATTCAGGATCCGAAAGAAAATGACATTACGTATTTAAAAAAAAATTTTAACTTCCATGAGCTTGTATTGGAAGAACTTATTCCGCCCGGCCACAGGCAGAAGGTTGAACACAACGACGGCTATATTTTCTTTATTTTATATTATCCGATTTTTCACAAGGAAAGCGAAGAAACATTTCCAAGAGAGCTTGATATTCTTGTCACAAAAACGCACATTATTACGAGCCATTATGAAGAAATAATACCCCTAAAATCTCTTTTTGATCAGATTAACCTTTACGAGGAATCCAAATCAAAATACATGGCGGAAAGCACCGGACATTTGCTTTTCTACATAATGCGGGAAATATTGGAAAACACGCTTACAAAACTTGAATATATTGCCGATAAGGTAAATTACATAGAAGAAAAAATTTTTAATGGCCAGGAGAGAAAAATGGTTTTTGAAATTTCGGTTACAAAGCGCAACATTATTGACTTCCGCCGGATCCTTGCGCCTCAACAGTCCGTAATAGAGTCGCTAGTCAAAGAAGGAACAAAATTTTTCGGCGAAGAGCTTCAACCCTATTTCTCGGATTTGCGGGGAACTTTCGGAATAGTGTGGAATGAAATCCAGGATCACCGCGAAACAATAAACGCGCTTGCCGAAACAAATGAATCCTTGCTTTCAACTAAAATAAATGAAGTAATAAAAGTTTTCACTATATTTTCTGTTGTATTTTTGCCGCTCACCCTTATTGCCAGTATCTGGGGAATGAATATTGAGAATATGCCGCTAACGGAAAATGTATCTGGTTTCTGGATAATAACTATTATTATGGCAGTAGTATTAGTTGGGATGCTGGGGTATTTTAGAAGTAAAAGATGGCTATAGGCTAAAATCCGAAATTCGAATATCGAAATCCGAAACAAATTCAAAATCTTAAACTCAAAATTCTAAAGTTTTGAATTTAAGATATTAGAATTTAGATATTGTTTCGGATTTCGTGCTTCGTGCTTCGAATTTTATGAAATTATACGATACTTTTTCCCATAAAAAGAAAACGTTAAAGCCTCGATCTGACAATAAGATCGAGATTTTCGTATGCGGGCCTACTGTTTATGATTATTCACATATAGGCCATGCGCGAACTTATATAGTATTCGATGCTTTCGTAAAGTACCTTAGGCATCTCGGATATAGCGTGAGGTACATCCAGAATATCACGGATATTGATGATAAAATTATCACACGGGCAGAAAAACTAAGGCAGACGCCGAGTCAGCTTGCGCAAAATTTTGAAACGGAATACTACCACGATATGGAAAAACTTGGCATTGATTCTGTTGATAAATACGCCCGAGCTACTGATTACATACCGCAAATTATTAACCAGGCACAAAGGTTGGTACAACAGGGCTTTGCTTATGAAATTAAAGACGATGGAATATATTTTGATATATCTAAACTTAAAGATTACGGAAAATTATCAGGCAGAACTGTCGAGGCGGCCGAAGACGCGACTTCGCGCATAGATCATTCTATTAATAAAAAGAACAAGGGAGATTTTGCCCTATGGAAGTACTCTAAAGAAGATGGGCCCAACTGGGATAGCCCGTGGGACAAGGGCCGACCCGGATGGCATATAGAAGATACAGCTATTACCGAGTCCGAATTTGGCCCCCAATATGATATACACGGCGGCGCGCGTGATTTAATATTTCCTCACCATGAGGCCGAAATAGCCCAGATGGAATCGGTGTCGAAAAAAACGCCATTAGTTAACTACTGGATGCATACAGGTTTTCTTACCATAAGCGGCCAGAAAATGGCTAAGTCGCTTGGAAATTTTATAACCATTCATGAGCTTCTTCGCGAGCACAGTAAGGAAGCGTTTAGATTATTTATTTTATCAAGCCATTACAGATCACCAATAAATTATGACGAGAAAGCCGTGAAACAGGCAGACACAAACCTAGAACGACTTGAAGAATTTATTCGCAGGCTGTCATTTCTGCAAGATCCAAGCGAAGTCCGACCGATGAAGCAATCCCAAGGGTTGCCTCCCTCCCTGCCGGCAGGCAGGGATTCCGTTCGCAATGAATTTTTTGATCATCTCAACGATGACTTTAATACCCCTAAAGCCCTGGCGGTTTTATTTGAACTAGTCCGCGATGGAAACATTTTGCTGGATAATAAAAAAATAGACCAGTCAAGCGCCAGGTCTATTTTAAATTTTTTGGCATGCGTAAATAACATTTTCGGCATTATCCCCATAAAAAAACCCGCGGAGATCCCGGGGAATATTTTAGGACTGGTAGACGAAAGAGAGAAAGCGCGCGGGAGTCAAAACTGGAAAGAGGCAGACCGGCTTCGGGCTGAAATTGAAATACTCGGTTATTCAATAAAGGATACAGATAACGGGCCCGAAATAAAACCTGCCTAGCAAATTTTGCTAGGCAGTAGATTAATTCTTCTTTTTGAACCAGCCATTATTTTGAGATGTTTTTCTTGGTTGTCCTATTTTCTGCGTGTCAGCCATATTTGCTCGCCGTACTACGGAGTCGGGTTCTTGACAGGTTAAATCTTTTAAAAACCCACATTGCAAACAGCTTAAAAATTCTCCATAAATATCCTTATCCTTATACAAATCTCCGTCGCACTTAGGACAATTCCTTAGGTAGTACTTGTCGTTGCTGGATTGCTTTGGTACGTTTGTGTTTTGAGTCAAGCCGTTTCTCCTTTTCTCTTTTGGGAATTTTTGTTTTGACGCGAGTTTTTTCGGACGTGTTTAACTCATCAAGTTTTTCGCGGAGCCGCGTAAACGCAATTTTTCTATTTTGCCATTGGCTCCTCTGCGATTGCTCTTCTATAATTACACCGGTTGGAATATGCCTCAGGCGCACGGCAGTATCGCGTTTGTCTACATTCTGCCCGCCGGGGCCGGAAGATCTAAAGAACTCAATTGCGGTCTCTTTTTCAAGATTGTCCATATAATCCTCATACTACATAAAAAATCGCCCTATCTCAAGCGTAAAAATCACTTGGAGGTTCCCAGTCGTCCGGCATACAAGACCAATCAACCATGGTTTGACGCGTATCAGACTCCATTATTTCTTGGGCTATATCATATAAAGAAGCTCCAACTTTTGGCGAGAAAGTAATTTCAGTATCTTCACTTTCGCGCTCTTCATATTCTTGAAAACCCACAACGGCTGCATTACGGGTACCATGGTATGGCCAGGCAAAAATCTGCTTTGTTACTCCGAAACCATCGTTGCGGACCTGCATATCTCCCTGAAAACGAACTCCATGTTTACTCGCATGTTTTATAAATGCCTCGAGGTCTCTTACATGAAATGCCGGATGCTGCAAGAAGTGATCACCGTTTGCTTCCACTGATCTTGTTACGTGGGACTTTTCTTCGCGATCAATTCCCGCGGCCAGCGCAATTCCGAACTCTCCAAAGTCAATGCACCAGAGCATCATACTGCTTTTGCTGTTGGGCTTTACGTCATCACTTCGCATCACAAGTTTTCCGCCACAGACTTCGATATAAAACCAGGCCCATTTTCGAATAGTTTCGGGTTTTACGAGATAGGTTATATGATCAATTTTTTTTAGCCAATTCATTCCAACCTCCTTATCGTAAGAACCAGTTTTGTAAAAACTTCAGGTGGAACATCCACTTGCAGTCCTGAGCCGTTCATTCCTTCCGGTATTTCCATGATACAAGATAGATTCACATAGTCCCTCACTCGTTCGTCTGTTTTGTAAATTTTCCGTTTTTTTATATAAGAATACGCTCTCTTTTGAGCTTCCCGATGCGAAGGCGCGGATATTTTAAAATTCAAAAGTTTTCTTGAATTATTTTCAAGATCTATCAACGTCGCTCGAAACTCAATCATACTGGCTCCTACTTGTAAAAGTACTTCTTGGGATAATAGCATAATGTCAAATTTTAGGAAAGATAAGGTATGTAAAAGCCGCCCATGTTGAGCGGCTGAATAATGACTTCGTTATAAAATTTCCGAGGAATTTACTTGGTGCAGTTTCGGGCCTCGCCACAGGCCACGGCCTGCTTTCGCGACCGGCTCTACGACGTCAGACGTATACTCGAATTTTCCGCCCCTGCGATCAAATAGCGCGCTGCCCACGCCGTATCCCACAACTGGCAGCTGCATTTCTTCGAATCTTCTGATTTTATCCGGATTAAATCCGCCGCTGACGAATATGCCAACGTGAGAAAATCCCTCGTCATCAAGCGCTCGCCTTACGCGAAGAACAAGCTCGGGATTAACTCCACGTGCGTCGTGTTCAGCGATAAGGCCGTTCTCGTAATCGTCTTTCAGGCATATATCAATCATATTTTCTGATGTATCCAGGCGAACACCTCCAAGGCGATCGCCTAAGGCCCGCGCAACTTCCAGGCTTGTTTTCACTGAATCATTGTGGAAATCAACAAGGCTCACACGTACTACACTTGGGTCTATATATTTGTCGAACTTCTGCGTGGCTTTTACTGTATCACCATCATACCCGGCAATTAGCGCACGCGGTATGGTTCCAACTCCTTTTGAGCCCCAATACTCTCCCTGTTCATCGGTAGAGACGCCTTTTGCGCCGCCAATATACGCGGCATAACCACTGCCGGCTTGCGACTCCGCAGCTTGGTGTCTTGCACCAAACATCAAAACCGGCTTTCCGTTCGCGGCTTCTACTACATCTCTAGTATTTGTCGCTACCATTGTGCCGTCGGTAAGAGCGCCTAGAAGCACAGTCTCTAAATGAACAAACGTGCTCAAATCGCCTCTTATGAGCATTACAGGTTCGCGCGAACCGACTTCTTCGCCATCGTAAAGCGCTTCTATTTTCAAATCCCCAAAGCAGTTTACCCAGAGCTCATTCATTCTGTATCTCACCGCGTTAAGGTATGTATAATTTTCTAGCTTTTTAAACTGCGATGTTGACGGTTTGGCCCATCGCAAATCATATTCTCTCTGCTCCGACTCCAGAAGCGACTTAAAAAGCGAACTGGCCTCTGTAGGATTAGAAAAGTATCCTGTTCCTGCGGCCATTATTGCAAGCGCCTGATCAACACCGCAGACTATCGCGCCTGACACTTTCTGGAAAGACTGCATAGTAACACTTCTGTGATGATTATCTTGTTCGAAAATATATTTTGTGCGGTTAAAGTACTCATCGCTCTTATACCCCATCCGTATCTTTTCAACGGGCAAACGAAATATATTAGCCTTAAGCCGCTTTTTTACAACGATTGGCATTACATCACTTCCTTTACTATAGTAATGTTATTTCTTGCCATTTCATGAAGTGTGAATAAATTCATCATGTCGCCCGGATGATTCGGCGCATCAAAAGTCTCAACGCAATTAGCGGGTACAACAATTTTGAGATCTCTCTGGTGCTGATTCGCCCACATCAAAAGATACATCGCAAGCTCTCGCACGCAAAGATCCGTGCAATTGCCCACTACAATAGCAGTGCGCAGATGAAGATTGATAAGGCGTATCACGAAGTCCTCTTTATAGTACGGATCACCACGATACGCCCACGCCGGACTTAGCGTATTTTTTCGGAATACAAGAAACTTATCGGCAAATGGAAGCTCCCGAAGCTCTGGGATTGTCTCTGCCTCGTCTGTATTCATTATGCCGTGCGCCGGAAACGCCTCGAACTCCTTTGCGCTGGGGTCATGCCACTCTTGTACCAGAATAAAATTTTGGACACCCGCGTCATGCGCTTTTACAAAAAGCGCTCTAATCGGCATTGATATAGTATCAACTCGCGGGCTTGCAAGATTTCCTTCCTTGCAAAAGCCATTTATCATATCCGCGCAGAACACGGCAGTATGCTTTGCGGCTTCGTTATCAGGTATTATAGTTTTTAGACACACCGGCTTAATTCTATCCTTGAACCATCGGTTGACTATTCCGCCCATCAAAATCCATTCGCTTCCCTTTGCCATGATCACACCTCCTTCACCTCGCCGAAGTGGCATAGGCCACGCAGGCGGGCTTTATTTCTCTGTTAAAGAACTACTGTTTATATCATACCTCATGGAATGTATCAAATATATATAATAAAAGCCCCCTATTCTTTGGGGGCTAAATCGTATTGTTTCCATTTGAATCCTCCGGGACCTCTTTCGGTTGTCACAGTGAGAAGGCCGTCCTTCAAAACTTCACTTGGCAATATTCCGTGAACCGGCATGCCCTTAAGGAGTACGTGAGCGTTATTTTCTAATTCCACGCATCGCTGTTCCGTTGGGATAGTTGGGATATTCGACTTGGATCCGTCACTACCTCTTACAACCAGATAATAAGAATTTGACCGCGTCTCATTCATAAACATTACGTCGTAAGCATAGTTGCCATCTGGCAGACTGTTCAGACACTTTCCGGCTGTACTTTGTACAAAGCTGGTTGAAAGTAATACGGCGGCCGCAGATCCCAAGACTAAAATAACTATAGAAGAAACACCCCCTGCAACATCGTGCAAACCCTTAGTTTTGTTTCCATGCGAACCAACAATTAAACTTAAACCCATCGCAAACCCAAAAAACAAAACGAATGCTGCCAGAATTATCCCACCGACAAAGAAACCCGCACCAACATACAAAAAGTCTGCCCATTCCATAAAAATCACCTCCTGTTCGTTTTGTATCTAAATACTATCATGGACGTAAAACCTTGTCAAGTGAGTC
>CAYVZN010000002.1:29739-33178 GCA_964456125.1 uncultured Candidatus Saccharibacteria bacterium | reverse complement strand
TTATATCGTTTTATACATCCCCTTAATACACTGCGTACACGCTTTTATTCTTTTGCCATCAAAACGAGCCCATTGAAGATTTGGGTATTTACGGACTTTATGCGTGGGGTTATAATTACCACGAAGGAGTTTCCGTTTCCATTCTAATTGAGGTTGTTTTCCGCATCGGGAGCAACTTGTTGCCATAATTAGCTATATTATATTAGTTTTTAGATTTTTGCAAGTAAACTCGCTCTCTTAACTTGACTTACATACATCACGGTGTATATAATGTAAATACTATGAATCGAACTCAAATCTATCTTCCAAAAACGCAAATAGAAGCATTGCGAAAAATCGCCAGAAAAAAACATACCTCTGTTTCAGATGTTGTTCGCATTTTTATAAAAGAAAAAGTTGAAAAAAGGCGCTCCTTTTCTGATTTTCGTCCGCGGGAAAGTCTTTTTGAAGCAGCAAAAAGAATTAATAAACTCGGCAAAAAAGGCCCAAAAGATTTAGCATCCAACCTTGATGCTTATTTGTATGGAGGAAAACAGTAGTATTTTTGCCGATTCAAATTATTTTGTAGCTCTCTTTAATCCGGCTGACGCATTGTATAGAAATACGCTGCCAATAACGCGAAAACTTAACGCGGAAAGGCGCTCCCTTGTTATTTCGAATTTTATATTCCTCGAGACCGTTACCATTGTTTCGCAAAAAAGAGGAAGAGATGTTGCCCTTGAGTTGGGCAAGTATCTTCTCAGTGATAGATTAATAGAAATTATTCACATAGACGAAGAGCTGCAAGAGTATTCCTGGGAGGTTTTCAAGAGAGAAAGAGCGAAAAATTTAAGTTTTGTTGATTGCAGTATAGTAGCCGCGATGAAATCAGAGAACATTTCAGAACTACTTACTTTCGATATGAAAGATTTTAAGGGCTTGCAAAGCAAATACCATTTTCAGTTATACGATATATAAGTTAAGATAAATTAAATCATGGACGACTTTAATTTGTTAATTTTTCAGCTTGCTATATTGCTTATGTCAGTAGTAATCCATGAAGTGTCGCATGGCGTCGTTGCTCTGTGGCAGGGTGATCCTACGGCAAAGCTGATGGGGCGGCTGACGCTTAATCCTATAAAGCATCTCGATGTGTGGGGTTCTTTTCTTGTGCCGTTGATGCTTTTTGTTTTTTCCGGAGGAAATTTTTTGTTCGGCTGGGCAAAGCCCGTGCCATATAATTCGTATAATTTGCGAAACCAGAAATGGGGCGCCGCCATGGTTGGCCTTGCCGGCCCCGCGTCTAATTTTTTAATGGCCCTGGCCTTCGGACTTTCTTTAAGGTTATATCCCGCGACAATTCAAGATCTGCCTTTTTTCCAAAACCTCGCAGAGATATTTGCTATAATAGTAATGCTTAATATTTTGCTTGGCGTATTTAATCTTGTGCCAATTCCTCCGTTGGACGGCTCAAAGCTATTGTTCTCCGTTCTCCCGCCGCGCATGAGCCATATTCAGATGTTTCTTGAGCGATACGGCTTCATGATCTTGATATTTTTTATATTTTTCGCGTTCGACATAATATTTCCCATAGTAAACGTCTTGTTTTATTTAATTACGGGGATGAGGATATAAATTTAAATTTTTAGCTATTGACCGCCGCTTGTAAAGGTGATAGTATTGTAATATAAATTATTACAGTTAATTGTTTAATATTATGCGCAATGTAATCAACATATCCTTGCCTCCTGCAATGACCAAATCTGTTGAAGAAAACGTAAAGAAGGGGCATTTTGCAAGCAAAAGCGAGTTTTTCCGTATGCTTTTTAGGGCATGGTCGGAAGGGGCGCTAGCGAAGGATCTGGAAGAAAGCCGTAAAGAAATGCGCCAGGGGAAAGGCAAGCTGCTTCATTCATTGAAAGATCTCCGCTAATACTTATTATGCGGATATATTATTCTTCTAAATTTGCGCGAGAATATAGAAAGCTGCCTTTAAGGATTAAGGGCCTGGCAGAAGAAAAAGAATTGGTTTTTAGGAGCAACCCCTTTGACCAAAAGCTCAACACCCATAAATTAAGCGGCCGACTGCAAGGGTATTGGGCTTTTTCGATTGATAAGAAATATCGTGTTATTTTTGAATTTGTTAAAAAGAATACCGCGTGGTTTCATTCAGTCGGCGATCACTCGATTTACTAGTGGACATTTCTAAATCCTTCAAAGTAGGACATTTCTATTTCCGTTTGACATAAGCGGCGTTACAGTTGACACTAAACCGTTTCTTTCCTAATATAGTGAATATGCCAACTATTCATCAACTGATAAAAAATCCCAGAAAAAAGCTTAGAAATAAAACAAAGGCGCCTGCGCTTGCCAAGGGTTTTAACATACTCAAGAACAGGCCGCAAAAATACTGGTCGCCGTTTAAGAGGGGTGTATGCACAAGGGTTACTACTACTACGCCCAAAAAACCAAACTCCGCGCTTCGAAAAGTTGCAAGAGTAAGATTAACTAATGGCATGGAGGTTACGGCCTATATACCCGGAGAGGGGCATAATTTGCAGGAGCACTCTGTGGTGTTAATTCGCGGCGGAAGAGTGAAAGACCTGCCCGGAGTGCGCTATCATATAGTAAGGGGCGTACTTGATACTACGGGAGTACAAGGCCGCAAACAGCAAAGAAGTAAATATGGCGCCAAGCGTCCTAAAGCCTCTTAAAGCTTCCTAGCTTCCTAGGCGTTAGGCTCTAGTATTCCTAAAGCCTAAGGCCTAGAAAGCTAAAAAGCTAGCGTATGAGAAGAAGAGCTCAAATAAAACGAGATATTGCTCCGGATTCAAAATATAATAACGTTGTAGTATCAAAACTAATCAACTATATTATGTGGGACGGGGAAAAGAGCGTAGCAAGACAAGTGGTCTATGACGCTTTTGATATTGTAGCCGAAAAGACTAAAAAAGAGCCGTTGGATGTGTTTGACGAGGCAATAAAAAATACATCGCCCCTGCTTGAAGTAAAATCGCGCCGCATCGGCGGAGCGAATTATCAGGTGCCAAAACAAGTTAAGGGCGAGAGGCGTTTAACCCTTTCTTTAAGATGGATAATATTGGCCGCGCGTTCAAGTAAAGGTAAAAGAATGGCAATAAAGCTTGCCGATGAAATAATGCAGGCCGCGCAAAACACAGGCACCGCAGTGAAGAAAAAAGATGATACGCACAGAATGGCCCAAGCCAACAGAGCTTTTGCTCACTTCGCGTGGTGACTTCTTGAAGCTTGAAGCTTAAAGCTTGAATCATATAAAATTATAGGTACGTACTTCAGGTTTCATGCTTCAAGTTTCAAGCTTCAGGTTACATGAGACAATACCCCATAGAAAAAAACCGAGATATCGGAATAATTGCTCATATAGACGCCGGAAAAACCACAGTATCCGAGCGCATTTTGTTTTACACGGGAATTTCTCATA
>CAYVZN010000002.1:25792-29639 GCA_964456125.1 uncultured Candidatus Saccharibacteria bacterium | reverse complement strand
GAAACAGTGTGGCATCAGGCGGATAAATATAAAGTCCCCCGCATTTGTTTTATAAACAAACTGGATCGCATGGGTGCAAGCTTTGAGAAAAGTTTTCAGTCTATTCTTAACCGACTCACGTCAAGCGCGGTAGCGATTCAACTCCCGATTGGAATAGAAGGAACATTTTCGGGAGTAGTTGATCTACTGGAGCAAAAAGCATTTACATTTAGCGGAGAAAACGGCGAGAAGGTCGAAGAGGGAAATATTCCTGATGACATGAAAGATGAAGTTTTAGCCACGCGCGCGCGTCTTATTGAAAAAGTAGCCGAGCAAGATGACGCTCTGACGGAAAAATTTTTAAATGGCGCGGAAATAGGCGCGGAAGAATTAAAGCAAGTCCTTCGCAAGGCGACTATAGCAAATACTATAGTACCTGTCCTTTGCGGATCGGCATTAAAAAATAAAGGAGTTCAGTTTTTACTGGATGCTGTTATAAATTATCTTCCAAGCCCCAAAGATGTTCCTCCAGTTCGCGGCGAAGATCCAAAGAAAGGAGAGGAGATTATTCGTGAAGCTCGCGATGATGAGAAATTTTCATCCCTAGCATTTAAGATAGCTACGGATCCGTTTATAGGCCAGCTTGTTTATTTCAGGGTTTATTCGGGTATTTTAAATAAAGGTTCTTATGTTTACAATGCTACGACCGGCGAAAAAGAAAGAGTCGGCCGAATAGTGCGAATGCACGCGAATCATAGAGAAGAAATAGACACTATCTACTCGGGCGAGATAGGCGCGGCCGTCGGGTTGAAAAATACCACGACAGGAGATACTCTTTGTGATCCGGATAGCCCTATTATTCTTGAAAAAATTATTTTTCCGGAGCCTGTAATTTCCATACGTATAGAGCCCAAGACCAAACAAGATCAGGAAAAAATGGGCATTGCGCTGCATCGTCTTGCCGAAGAAGATCCTACTTTCAGAATACAAACGGATCAGGAAACAGGCGATACTATAATATCCGGAATGGGTGAATTGCACCTCGAGATCCTGGTAGACAGAATGTTTAGAGAGTTTAGTGTTTCCGCGAATGTCGGCCAGCCCCAAGTATCGTATCGCGAAACTGTAAAGAAAGAGGCCGAGGCTGAAGGAAAGTACATTCGCCAGTCAGGAGGGCGAGGCCAGTACGGCCACGTAAGGGTAAAGATAGAGCCCCTTCCGAAAGGGAGCGGATTTGAATTTGTTGATGAAATAAAAGGAGGCATTATTCCAAAAGAGTATATTCCAGCGGTAGAAAAAGGAGTTAAAGAAGCAGCGGAGAAAGGAGTGCTCGCCGGCTACAGAGTAATTGATATTAAGGCGACTTTGTACGACGGATCGTATCATGAAGTAGATTCTTCAGAAGCCGCGTTTAAAATCGCGGGGTCAATCGCGTTTCAGGAAGCGGCAAGGAAAGCGAATCTTTTTCTTCTTGAACCGGTGATGAAAATGGAAGTCGTAGTCCCGGAAAATTTTATAGGAGATGTAACCGGCGACTTGTCTTCGCGAAGAGCCACTATTGAAGAAATGGGAGAAAGGGGTAATATGAAGACAGTAAAAGCAACAACGCCTCTTGCCAATATGTTCGGATACGCGACTCACTTGAGATCCATGACTCAAGGCAGGGGGTTTTACACAATGGAATTTAGCCACTACGCAGAAGTGCCGGGCAACGTGGCTCAGGGAATAGTTGAGGGGCGTAAGTAATTTTCGAATTTTCAATTTACAAATTTTCAATCAATTTTCAATGTTTTAATTTTTAAATGTCCTGTGTTTGAAAATTGAAAATTGAAAATTGAAAATTGGCAAATGTGGTCTAGCATAAAATCAATTTTAAAAGATAATAAAACCAAGTGCGTGATAATAGAAGACGGCGAGCCAAAGTATGTAATTTTGCCATTTGAGGAATATCAACAGTTGCAAAAAAGCGAAAATCATAGTATTCTGGACCAGAGTCGAGCTCAGCTCGATGAAGACAAAGTAAATAGCGAAATTCAAGAAGAAGCCAACGCCTCGACTATTTCAATAGAAGACTTGCCGTTTTAGGGCCATAGGTATTGACTTATGTTTGGGAGTCTAATATTATATATCTTGTGTCCAATTAATCTCACGCAACATGTTAACAGGCAACATGTAACAAACAAAATGTTACATGATACATGTTATATGTTATATGACATAGTATGGCAGCAGAAAAATTTGAAAGAACAAAACCGCATATTAACGTAGGAACTATCGGCCACGTTGATCACGGTAAAACTACTTTGACCGCGGCAATTTTAAAATATGCCAAACTGAAGGGATTTAGAGCAACCGAGAAGGGAATAGATGATATCGACTCGGCTCCTGAGGAAAAAGCAAGAGGGATAACTATTGCCCTTACTCATGTGGAATATGAAAGCGCTAACAGGCATTACGCTCATATAGACGCGCCCGGGCACGCGGATTATATCAAAAATATGATCACAGGAGCTGCCCAAATGGACGGCGCGGTACTGGTTGTTTCCGCCGCCGACGGCCCGATGCCCCAGACTCGCGAGCACATATTGCTTGCCCGCCAAGTTGGAGTCCCCTCTATAGTAGTATTTTTAAATAAAGTTGATCAGGTAGACGATCCGGAGCTTGTAGAGCTTGTTGAAACAGAAATACGAGAGCTTTTGACAAAGTATGAATTTGATGGCGAAAAGACACCAATTGTAAAGGGATCAGCGCTTCAGGCGCTTGGAGCTTCTTCGGCGGATGATGAGGTTATGAAGCCGTTGGCCGAGCTTTTGCAGGTAATGGATGACTACTTTACAATTCCCCAGCGCGAGATAGATAAGCCATTTCTTATGTCGGTGGAAGATATCTTTTCTATAGAGGGGCGAGGTACTGTAGTTACCGGAAGAGTTGAACGAGGCAAGGTTAAGGTTGGAGAAGAGGTAGAAGTAGTTGGGATTAAACCCACCGTAAAAACTTCAGTCACAGGAGTTGAGATGTTTAATAAGTCTCTTGACGAAGGTATGGCTGGAGATAATGTCGGCATACTTCTTCGCGGTCTTAAAAAAGATGATGTTGAGCGAGGCCAGGTTTTGGGAGCTCCGGGATCAATAACTCCGCACACGGAATTTGAAGGAGAGGTCTATATTTTATCCAAAGAAGAAGGGGGCCGCCATACACCTTTTTTTACCGGATATAAGCCGCAGTTTTATTTAAGAACTACGGATGTTACGGGAGATGTAACGCTTCCCGAAGGCACGGAAATGGTAATGCCCGGAGATACGGTAAACTTAAAAGTAAAACTCGTTGTGCCGGTGGCTCTTGAAGAAAAGCAGAGATTCGCAATACGTGAAGGAGGAAAGACTGTAGGCGCGGGAGTGGTAACTAAAATAGTGAGTTAGCTTCCTAGCTTCCTAGGCTTTAGGCTCTAGTATTCCTAAAGCCTAAAGCCTAAAGCCTAAAGCCTAATAAGCTATCCAATGAGTCCTTCAAAAATAAAAACATCATTAAAAACAGCGTCAAAAGCAGTAAATAAAGAAGAGCAATCCGAATCAAGAATACGGATAAAGATAAAAGCATATGATCATAAAGTCATTGATGCGAGTGTTCGCCAGATCATTGAAACGGCATTGCGTCACGGCGCTGAAGTGCACGGACCAATTCCTATTCCCACAGAAACCCATAAATACACTGTAAACAGATCTACTTTTGTGCATAAAGATGCCCGCGAGCAGTTTGAGATGAGGATACACAAGCGGTTAATTGATATTCTTAACCCCTCTTCGCAAGTCGTTGATTCTTTGATGGATTTAAATCTTCCGGCGGGAGTTGATATAGAAATAAAGATGTA
>CAYVZN010000002.1:22081-25692 GCA_964456125.1 uncultured Candidatus Saccharibacteria bacterium | reverse complement strand
ATTCTTTGATGGATTTAAATCTTCCGGCGGGAGTTGATATAGAAATAAAGATGTAAAGGGCTTGGCCCAAGAGGTCCGACTTTAGTCGGACCGATTGGTTGCCAAACCTTTATCCCTCCCCAGTTTTGAAAAAAACTGGGGAGGGGTATTAACTTAACATTGCATATAAAATCCAATAAACATAAAAAATAAAAATTTTTCGGGGTATAGTCAAAAAAGCTGGACTGTCCCAGCTTTTTTGTATAACTACATATGAAATTTTTATTAGGCACAAAACTTGGTATGACGCAAATTTTTGGAGAAGGCGGCAAGATATTCCCGGCAACTATTATAGAGGCGGGACCTGTTGTAGTAACGCAGGTTAAATCTAAAGATAAAGATGGTTACGAAGCCGTACAAATAGGCTACGGTAAAAAAAAGAAGCTAACCAAGCCGCTCAAGGGGCATATGGGAGATTTGGGGAATTTTAGATGGTTGCGAGAATATAGGGCTGGCGCCATAACTAATAAAGTAGGCGATAATATAGATGTTTCTGTATTTAACGAAGGCGATAGAATAGTGCTTAGCGGTACGTCGAAGGGTAAAGGCTTTCAAGGCGTAGTGAAAAGACATGGATTTCATGGACTGCCCAAGACTCATGGTACAAAAAAGAAGCATCGATCGCCGGGATCCATCGGCTCGCGGTTTCCCCAGCATACAAGAAAAGGCAAGCGCATGGCCGGCCGCATGGGTCAAGACAGGGTAACGCGCAGAAACGTAGAAATAATAAAAATTGACAAAGAAAATAATTTAATCGCAGTGAAAGGCGCGGTTCCGGGAGCAAGAGGGACGTTGGTGGAGATAAGGGGATAAAAATAAATGCCTCGCCATACTTTACAATTTAATATAAAAGAAATACTATAAGTTATATATGATAACTTATAACGTAAAGTTAGAGCCTCAAAAAGATGGTGGATATACTGTAACAGTTCCGGCATTGCCCGGCTGTATTTCGGAAGGCGATACGCTTAAAGAGGCACTGAGAAATATTAGCGATGCTATTGAAGGCTACCTTCAAGTACTTGCAAAACACGGCCGCAAGATTCCGCTTGAAATTTCCGGATTTTCAAAAATTCGAATCTTCAAAACGAAAGAACGCGATAATGCTAAAATTCCAGTGCATGTCTAAGTTGCCCCGTATAAAATCCATCAAACTCTTGAAGGCTCTCCAACGAGCCGGTTTTTTTATAGACCATGTGACAGGGAGTCATTATATCCTTTACAAAAACGATAAGACCGTACCAACTCTGTGCCAAGGCATAACAAAGACGTAAAACTTGGTACATTGCGAGGAATTCTAAGGCAAGCAAAAATCACAGTTGATGAATTGATAAAGTATTTATAAATATATGAAAGTAGAGTTATACAACCAAAAAGGTGAAGAAGTCGGTAAAACAGAACTGCCCGATAGTGTTTTTGGCGTTAAAATTATGCCCTCTCTTTTGCATCAGGTTGTTGTTTCGCAAATGGCAAATATGCGTACTGTGATTGCGCATACAAAAGGCAGGGGTGAAGTAAGGGGCGGAGGAAAAAAACCGTGGCGCCAGAAAGGAACCGGCCGGGCAAGGCATGGATCTACAAGATCGCCTTTATGGGTAGGCGGAGGCGTAACATTTGGCCCGACTAAATATAGAAATTTCAAAAAAAAGATAAACAGCAAAATGAAGACAAAGGCGACTCTTATGGCGCTTTCCGGAAAAGTCCACGATAAAGAGTTGATTGTTCTTGATAAGATAGAACTTACTGCTCCAAAAACAAAAGAAATGGCAGTTATAGTAGATAATATAGTGCCCGATGTAAGCTCGACGCTCTTAATGCTCCCTGCGAAAAACGAAATTATTTCAAGGGCCGGGCGAAACATAGCTGATTTCAAGATAATTAATGCGGATAACATAAACGTGGTTGATTTGTTAAATTTTAAGTACTTGATTTTGACGCAGGGGACTCTAGACAAGCTAAAAGAGAAATACGTCAAAGAGTAGAGGATTTATGATTTATGATTTAAGATTTAAGATAGCCGAGCCCATGTACACGACATTCTTAAGTCTTAAATCGTAAATCTTAAATCAGGAACCATGGCACTATTTAATCTTTTTAAAAGAACTAAAAAAGTACCCCAAGCTCCCAAAGCTCAAAAGATATCCGATCGGGCAGTTGTGCGTAAAACCGAGGGAAAAAAAGCGAGACCAGTAAATAAACAGGTCGTGCTTCGCGAATCCAAAACAGCTTGGCGGATTTTAAGGGAGCCCCATGTTACGGAAAAGGCAACGGATCTCACGCATTTTAACCAGTATTCGTTTAAGGTATTAAATAATCCATCAAAGCCGGAGATCAAAAAATCGGTAGAAGAAGTTTATAATGTTCATGTTGATAAAGTCAGAAAAATTTCTATTACAGGCAAGAAGACGAGACGCGGACGGCATATTGGCTGGAGGTCCGGGTATAAAAAAGCAATAGTTACTTTAAGGAAAGGCGAGAAGATAGAGGTATTACCACACTAAGGGGTTCTGTGTCGGTTTCGTGTAAAGTTCCGTGTCAGTTCCGCGGAGGCGTGAAAAAATCTCCAAACTGACGCTAAACGACACGCTAAACAGACGCGAAATAAACTATGAAAGTATATCGCCCAACTTCACCGGGACGACGCGGAATGACAAGTCCGGATTTTAGCATGATTACTAAAAATAGGCCAGAGAAAGGGTTACTTGCAGTTTTAAATAAAACCGGCGCAAGGAATAATCAAGGAAAAATAAGTACGCGGCACAGAGGCGGCGGAGAAAAGCGCATGTATCGGATTATTGAGTTTTGTGAAGTCAAGCGCGATATGCCCGCTAAAGTTTTATCTATAGAATACGATCCGAATCGAAGCGCCAGAGTTGCTTTAATTGAATATAAAGACGGAACAAGGGCGTACATTATTGCCCCGCAAGATTTGGCGCCCAAAGGTGAAATTATTTTTTCAGAGAAAGCAGGATTAAACGCGGGCAACAGAATGAAATTGAAAAGTATAGCCATAGGTACTTTTATACACAATATAGAGCTAATACCGGGAAAAGGCGGAAGACTCGCGCGTTCCGCGGGAACGCAAAGCAAAGTTCTTGCCACGGAGGGAAAATACACAACAGTATCTCTTCCATCGGGAGAGGTCAGAAAAATTTTGTCAGACTGTTTCGCGAGTATCGGAGCAGTATCAAATCCCCAGCACGGGCTTGAAGTTATCGGAAAAGCTGGTAGAATGCGCCACATGGGAAGAAGGCCCGAAGTTCGAGGATCCGCGATGAATCCGGTTGATCATCCTCATGGCGGAGGAGAGGGCAGAGCTCCAATTGGGCTTAAACATCCAAAGACGAGGTGGGGAAAGAACGCATTTGGAGTCCGCACACGAAACAAGAAAAAATATTCGTCTAAATTAATATTACAGAGGAGAAAATCAAAAAGAGAGAAGTAGCTTCCTAGCTTTCTAGGCGCTAGGTTCTAGTATTCCTAAAGCCTAAGAAGCTAGAAGCTAAGAAGCTAGAACATGCCACGATCACTGAAAAAAGGACCATATGTAGACGAGAGGCTATTAAAAAAGA
>CAYVZN010000002.1:0-21981 GCA_964456125.1 uncultured Candidatus Saccharibacteria bacterium | reverse complement strand
ATGCCACGATCACTGAAAAAAGGACCATATGTAGACGAGAGGCTATTAAAAAAGATAGCCAATCTTAAATTAGGAGACAAAACTATAATAAAAACATGGTCGCGCGCCTGTACAGTTACACCGGAGATGATAGGTTTTACCTTTGGCGTACATAACGGCAAAGAACACACGCCGGTATTTATAAGCGAAGACATGGTCGGGCATAAACTGGGAGAGTTTTCCCCTACGCGCAAATTCATCAGGCACGGCGGCAAGATGCAGCAAGCGTTAGATAAAGGTAAAGAACAAGCGCAGGCGCAAGTGCCAGATAAAGGCAAAGAGCAGGTACGGGGTAAAGGGAAATAGCTTCCTAGCTTTTTAGGCTTTAGGCTTTAGTATTCCTAAGGCCTAGCGCCTAGGAAGCTAGAAATCTAAAAGCTAGAACATGGATATAACCGCAAAATTAAGACATCTCCGCATATCTCCCCGCAAGGCGAGGTTAGTTGCCGATGTTGTGAGGGGAATGGACGCGGAAAGAGCGAGGGCCCAGCTTCAGTTTTCGGATAAAAGAGTTTCCGGTCCCATTTTAAAATTATTGAATTCCGCAATAGCGAACGGGAAGAGTAATTTTTCTAAGACCGGCGGATTATACATACGGGAGATTTTTGTGGATCAGGGTCCCACATACAAAAGATTTCGAGCGGCGGCAAAAGGCCGAAGCTTGCCTATCAATAAGAAAACGAGTCATATAACTATAATATTAGATGAAAAAGGTAAGTAATCACTAATCAACTCACGAATTCTATTCGCGAATATTAGCGAATAAGATTCGCGAATTGATTTGTAATCAATGTCGCATAAAGTTCATCCAACAGGATATAGATTGGGCGTGAACGTGAATTGGAACTCGCGCTGGTTTGATGTTAAAAAATATCCGGCTAGACTTTGCGAGGATGTGGCAATAAGGGAATATTTAACTAAGAAGTTAAGGAGCGCAGGACTTGAGAGGGTCGAGATAGAGCGAACTCAAAATAAAATAACCGTAATCATATATACTTCACGGCCGGGTATAATCATAGGACGTTCCGGGAGCGGCGCAGAGGTTTTAAATAAGGATATTATGAGAGCCATTTATAAGGCCAATAAAAGTACTCCGGAGCTCAAGATTGAGGTACGGGAAGTAAGGAATCCAGAATGTTTCGCTTCCCTTGTAGGGCTTAGTATGGCGGAGCAGCTTGAGAAAAGAATGCCGTTTCGCCGGGTTATGAAACGTACTATTGAAAGGGTTATGGCCAATAAGTCCGTGAAGGGCATTAAAGTCGGACTTGCGGGTAGACTGGGAGGAGCAGAAATGGCGCGCCGTGAATGGCTGAAGGACGGAGTTATGCCGCGAAATACCCTGCGTTCTGAGATTGACTTTTCTATTCAAGAAGCGTATACAACGTATGGTGTTATCGGGATAAAGGTCTGGATTTATAAAGGACAGAAACTTGAATAGCTTTTAGCTTTCTAGGCGCTAGGCTCTAGTATTTCTAAAGCCTAAAGCCTAGAAAGCTAGGAAGCTAGAACATGCTATTTCCTAGCAAGGTGAAACATAGAAAATGGATGAAGGGCAGGCGCAGAGCGGGCGTTGAATCGCGAGGAAACATGGTGAGTTTCGGAAGTTTTGGTTTACAAATAGAGAGCGGCGATATATGGATAACCTCACGGCAAATCGAAGCATGCAGACGCGCTATTATACGGGCTATGAAAAAAGGAGGAAAGATGTGGATACGCATTTTTCCGGATAAGCCGGTGACAAAAAAGGGACAGGAGGTTCCTATGGGGGGAGGCAAAGGAGCCCCGGATCACTTTGTTTACGCGGCGCGGCCGGGAAAAGTTTTATTTGAAGTAGATGGTATTAGCGAGGAGGTAGCGCGGGAGGCTTTTAAAACCGCGAGTGGTAAGTTGCCAGTAAAAACCAGATTTATAAAAAGGCTATGAAAATACGTGATCTTCGCCAAAAATCAAAAGTGGAATTGGAAAAATTACTTTCCGTGAAACAAAACTGTCTTTTAAGCGTGAGATTTGATCTTGCTGGCGGCAGGGCAAAGAGCATAAAAGAAATAAGAGAACTAAAAAAAGACATAGCAATGATATATACCCTACTAGGATCATGAGAAGACTAAAAGGAAAAATTATATCGGATAAAATGGACAAAACGGTTGTAGTTGAAGTTAATCATCTTAAAAAGGATGCTAAGTACGAGCAGCGATTTAAGGTATCAAAACGTTACAAAGCGCATAATCCCGAGAATGCCCATAAAGCCGGAGAGGTCGTTGTTATTGAAGAGTGTAGGCCAATAAGTAAGGAGAAGAGATGGGTAATAGCTTCCTAGCTTTCTAGGCTTTAGGCTTTAGTATTCCTAATGCCTAGCGCCTAGAAAGCTAAAAGCTGAAGCATGATACAAGCTGAAACAAAACTTAAAGTCGCCGATAATACCGGAGCAAAAGTTATTCAGTGTTTTAAGGTTTTAGGCGGAACTAGAAGCAGATACGCGTCTATTGGCGATATTATTATAGCCTCGGTAAAATCGGCAGAACCGCGGCGTATTGTAAAAACACACGAAGTCGTGAAGGCAGTTATTGTGAGGCAGAAAAAACCGTATAGAAGAGCCGATGGTTCTTATATAAGATTCGACGATAATGCCGCGGTTATTGTTGATGGAAAAGAGCCAAAAGGCGGAAGGATTTTTGGTCCTATACCAAGAGAAATCAAGGAAAAGGGCTTTGACAAAATAGCATCGTTATCCTTGGAAGTCTTATGAAATTAAAAATCGGTGATCAGGTATTAATAATATCGGGCAAGGATCGCGGACGGAAGGGCAAGATAATAAAAACTCTTCCCGGGGAGGGTAAAATTGTAGTAGAGGGGATAAACATCCACAAAAAACATACAAAACCGAAAAAGCAAGGCCAGAAAGGCCAAAAGGTGGAATTGCCCGCGCCGTTCGATTCTTCAAATGTTAAGATAGTCTGCGCCAAATGCGCCAAAGCTACACGCGCGGGATATAAAGTAATCGGTGAAAAAAAGTATAGAGTGTGTAAAAAATGCGGAGAAGAAATATGACATATACTATTCCAAAAATTCAAAAAATTGTTATAAACTCCGGAGTGGGCAAAATGATAAACGCTCGCAAGGGTGGGGAAACAACCCGGGGAGAAGAAGATACTATAAAAGATTTAGTTTCAGAATTTTCCCTTATCACTGGCCAGAAGCCGCAGATTTTACGCGCGAAGAAATCTATAGCAGGTTTTAAATTAAGGATGGGAACGATATCCGGAGTACGGGTTACATTGCGAGGCCAAAAAATGCGTGATTTTCTATCTCGTCTTGTTAATATTGCTTTTCCGAGAACCAGAGATTTCGGCGGGTTAGAAGAAAAAGCAGTTGATAAAAGTGGAAATATCACAGTTGGCATCCGAGAGCAGATTATTTTTCCTGAGATTCCGCATGATAAAGCAAGGAAAATATGGGGTATGGAGATTAATATAATTACGAGCGCGAATAATAAAGAAGACGGAATTAAATTGCTGAAAGAGGTAGGAGTACCCTTTAGGGTAGCTTCTTAGCTTTCTAGGCTTTAGGGCCCTAGGAAATCCTAACGCCTAATGCCTAGGAAGCTAGTAAGCTAGAACATGGCAAGGGAATCACTTATCGCAAAATCCAAAAAGAAGCCAAAATTTATGACGAGAACTATCCATCGTTGTTTTAAATGTGGTAGGAGACGTGGGTATATGCGGCAATTTGGTTTATGCAGGATTTGTTTTAGGGAACTGGCAAATAAAGGGGAAATCCCGGGAGTTAGAAAGTCGTCATGGTAGACTCCTAGGCTTTAGGCCCTAGGCTTTAGGCTTTAGGCTCTAGGCTCTAGGCTTTAGGCTTTAGGCATTAGGATTTTCTAAAGCCTAACGCCTAGGAAGCTAGGAAGCTAGAATATGGACAATATAGCAAATATGCTTACAACAATTCGTAACGCTCAAGCAGTGAAGCTAGAGAGCGCGAAAGCCCCTTATTCAAAGGTTAATTTTGGAATACTGGAGATTTTAAAAAGAGAAGGATTAATTAATAATTTTGAGATAAAAAAAAGGGGCGAAAAAAGTTGGCTTATATTAGAGCTTAAATACAACGAAGACAAACGTCCGGCGATTGCGGATATCCAGATGACAAGTAAATTAGGGAAGAGAGTATATGTAGGTTACAAAAAAGTTTTTGCCGTTAAACAGGGACATGGCCTAGCAATAGTCTCCACGCCACAAGGGATTATGACAGGGAAAGAAGCAAGGAGTAAAAAAGTGGGGGGCGAAGTTTTGTGTAAGGTGTGGTAACGCAGAATGCAGTATGTAGAATGTAGCATGTAGCATGGGACTAAACGAATTCACGGGCTCAGCTCCCATACTACATACTGCATGCTACATACTACAAATTTTATGTCACGTATAGGCAAACAACCAATTCAAATACCGAGCGGTGTAGAAGTAAAGATAGATGGCGCAAGTGTCCTTGTTAAAGGTCCCAAGGGCGAACTTTCCATAAATGTTCACCCCAGTATTTTAGTTGAAAATAGTGGCGATGCGCTTACTTTCAAACCAAAACAAAAAGATGGGAGTTTTGCGATCTGGGGTCTTAGCCGGGCGCTTGTTTTTAATATGGTCAAGGGCGCCACAGATGGGTTCGATAAAAGATTAGAAATAGAAGGCGTTGGATATCGTGCCGAGGTACAGGGAAGAAACCTTGCTTTGCAGCTGGGATTTTCTCATAAAATAAACTTTGCAATACCGGACGGAATAAATATAATTGTAAAAGACAACGTGATAGATATTTTTGGAATTGACAAGCAACTGGTTGGGCAAGTTGCCGCGAGTATTCGATCTTTTAGGAAACCAGAGCCGTATAAAGGCAAGGGTATACATTACAGAGGAGAGCACATAAGAAGAAAAACAGGAAAGAAGGCAGCGGCCGCGTAACGGGTATATAGTATATTGTATATAGTATATTGGGGGATAAGTACAAGTTCTATATACTATATACAGCATACAATATACAAGAACTATGCTACCAAAACAGCAACAACGAAAACACCGCCATGCGAGAGTAAGGGCAAAGATTAAGGGAACGGGGGAAGTTCCGCGTCTTTGTGTTTTTCGCTCAAACAAGTATATCTATACGCAAGTTATTGATGATGAAAAAGCAGGCACTATTGTTTCCGGCCGACAAGTATGCAGCGTAAAAGGAGCAAGTAAATTAGGAAAAGAGATTGCGGAAAAGGTGCTTGCAAAAAAGATAGTAAGTATAGTGTTTGATCGCGGGGGATACAAGTATCACGGAAGAGTAAAGGCGCTCGCAGAGGGTGCGAGGGAGGGAGGACTTAAGTTCTAGCTTCCTAGCTTTCTAGGCTTTAGGCCCTAGAAAATCCTAACGCCTAATGCCTAGGAAGCTAAAAGCTAGTAGAATATGCCAAAACAAAAATCATCTCCCGCAGGGAGACAAAAACCTCAGGGATATCAAAAACCTGACCAGGAATTCGGGCAGAAGCTTTTGAATTTGTCACGAGTAGCAAGAGTCACAAAGGGGGGCCGAAGATTTAGTTTCAGGGCAACGATTGTTATAGGAGATAAAAAGGGCAGGGTGGGAGTGGGAGTAAAAAGGGGTAAGGATGTTCAATTCGCGGTTGAAAAAGCCATTCGTGTTGCGAAAAAAATGCTAATAAACGCGCCAATGACAAAAGAAGGCACAATCCCATATGAAGTATATGGAAAATCCGGAAGTTCGATAATTTTTCTAAAACCAGCACCTGCGGGGCGGGGTATTATAGCGGGTGGAGCAGTGCGTGCGGTTTGTGACCTGGCGGGCTATAAAAGCATAATAGGCAAAATTATTTCAAGGTCAGGGAATAAATTGAATACTGCCAGGGCAACTATTGAGGCGTTGAAGAAGATTCGGGTGCAAGAGAAAGTGGCACAAGAGAAAGTAGTAAAGGAAGAGAAACCCAAAAAGAAGGCGAAATTGAAGAAGAGTTAATTTATTAATTTACAAATTTTCAATTATCAATTTTCAAACCCTCCTTCGCTAAAGCTTCGGAAGGGCACAGCAATTTTCAATGATTTAATTTTCAATTGAACATTTGAACATTTGTAAATTGGAACTTGATTGAAAATTGAAAATTCGAAAATTGAAAATTAACAACAATGCAAATCCATCAATTGAAGTCGCCAAGACAAAAACAAAAAAAGATAATAGGGCGAGGTGGTAAAAAAGGTACTTATTCCGGACACGGTATTAAGGGGCAGAACGCGCGCTCGGGAAAGCGCAAAAGGCCGGCTGTAAGAGATCTTATTGGGAAAATCCCGAAACTTCGCGGTGTCCCGTCTTCGCGTTACAAAAAACAAGGCGTTAAGCAATTCAAGGCTATTTACAAGATAGTGAATTTAGATATTCTGGAAAAGAAATTTGAAGAAGGAGAAGTTGTCACACCAGCGAGCTTGCTTGAAAAGAAATTAGTGAATAGAATAGAAGGAAAGATCCCCCGTGTTAAAATACTCGGAAGGGGAGAGCTTAAAAAGAGATTAACGTTTAAGGATGTTGAGATGTCGGAAACTGTTAAGAAAATTTCTAATTCACCAGCTTAAAAATTCACCTAATTGTCTAATTCACCTAATTCACCTAATAAAATTTCTAATAACCAAAGGCTAAAATAATTTTTGAATTTGACCTTTTAGTATTTCAATTTTTATTAGGTGAATTAGAAATTAGGTGAATTAGGTGAATTCTTAAAACTATGTTAACTAAATTTTTACTCTTATTCAAAATCCCCGAACTTCGTAAAAAGATTTTATTTATCTTAATGATTTTTGGTATTTTTCGGCTTGCCGCGAATTTGCCTATTCCGGGAGTTGATCAGGAGCGGCTAGATTCGTTTTTTGGAAGCAACCAGCTGTTCGGACTTTTAAATATTTTTTCGGGAGGCGCGCTTGAACAAATGTCCATAGTTATGCTTGGCATTGGCCCATTTATTACCGCCACTATTATACTTCAGTTGATGACTATGGTTTTTCCAAAGCTCAAGGAAATGTACCAGGAGGCGGGGGAGCAGGGAAGGCAAAAGTTTAATCAATACGGGAGAATGCTCACGGTTCCTCTCGCGGCGCTTCAGGGCTTTGGCTTTATCACGCTTCTGACTCGCCAAAACGTTCTAGATCCTCTGAGCGGATTTGAAATGCTGACTACTCTGACAGTTGTTACCGCCGGCGCCGTGTTCTTGATGTGGCTCGGGGAGATGATCTCTGAGAAAGGCGTAGGCAACGGTATTTCCCTTATGATTTTTGCCGGAATAGTGGCAAGCGTTCCCCTTTCCGTGAGACAGATGATTGTTACATTTACCGAGGATCAGCTGCCGACTATAATCGCGTTTTTTATGCTCGCAATAGTAATTATCGCGGGAGTCGTAACTGTAAATGAGGCGCGAAGAAATATTTCCGTATCTTACGCGAAACGGGTAAGAGGAGGAAAAATGTACGGCGGAGTTTCAACATTTTTGCCTTTAAGCCTTAATCCATCGGGGGTAATCCCGATCATATTTGCTCTGTCTATAATGCTGTTCCCGAGCATGATAGCCAATTTCATGAGTGCGTCTACCGCGACTTGGGCTATTAAACTTTCCAATCTTCTAAACGCGTTTTCTTCAAACGCGTGGATTTATGGCGTTTTTTACTTTATTTTAGTAGTGGCTTTTACTTATTTTTATACGGCAGTCACTTTCAGTCCTGATAACATAGCTAATAATCTGCAAAAGCAGGGCGGTTTTATTCCCGGAATTAGGCCGGGCAAGCCCACCTCCGGACATTTGTATTATATTTTGAACAGAACTCTTCTTATCGGCGCTGTTTTCCTCGGCCTTATCGCGGTTCTGCCTTCTATAATACAGGGCGCGACCGGCATTACGGCATTTACGTTTCTTATCGGAGGTACTTCTATTCTGATAGTCGTATCTGTTGTGCTAGAGACAATGCGGCAAATAGAGTCGCAATTAGTGATGCGAGAATATGACAGCTAATAAAAAGTATAAATTTCGAACTAACGCTTTGCATTCTTCATACATGCCTAGCGATCCTGATTTTTCTCGCGCGGCGCCTTTATATCAGAGCGTCGCGCACCTTTTTAAAAATGCAAGGCATGCCGCGAACCTCTTTGCGCTAAAAGAAGAAGGTTTTATCTACAGCCGGATTAACAACCCTACTGTAGATATTTTTGAGAAAAGAATGGCGGAATTGGAGGGCACGGAGGCTGGCCTTGCGACTGCGTCCGGAATGTCCGCGATTTTTATAATAAGCGCGTGTCTTGCAATTTCCGGAAATGAAATAGTTAGTTCAGATAGTGTATATGGCGGCACTTTTCATCTTTTTCATGACACATTGCCTAAGTTTGGCGTAAGAGTCCGATTTGTAAAAAATCCGCATGATATTAAATCCTGGGAATCTCGAATAAGTAAAAAAACTAAATTTCTTTTCGTTGAAACTCCGTCTAACCCGAAATGCGAAATATTCGGTATTAAAGAGCTTTCAAGACTCGCTCACGCGCATAGACTGCCGTTAGTTGTGGATTCCACTATCGGAACGCCCGCGCTTCAACAGCCCATAGCGCTTGGCGCGGATGTAGTTATTCACTCTGCGACTAAATATATTTGCGGAAACGGCACGGCCCTTGGAGGAATAATATTGGGCAAGAAAAAATTACTCAACGAAATTCGCGCTGGCGTTTATCGGGATATAGGCCCCGCGCTTGCTCCGTTTAACGCGTGGCTTTTTATACTGGGCCTTGAAACCCTCTCGTACAGAATGGCGGCGCATTCCAGTAACGCGTTAAAAGTCGCGCAATTTTTAGAGAGGCATCCAAAAGTAAAAAAAGTTTATTATTCAGGGCTTGAAAGTTCGCCGTATTTTAATTTAGTCAAAGAGCAGATGCATGGCATGGCAAGTTCCCTGATGGCATTTGAAATAAAGGGGACTTGCAATGATGGCGCTCGATTTATAGAATCGCTTAAATTAGTCTCGCATGTCGCGAATCTAGGCGACAATAAAACCCTCGCGATACATCCCGCGTCAACCACGCATCAGCAGCTTCGGTTAAAAGATTTAAAAAAAGTCGGAATTTCCGATACTATGATAAGAATGTCTATAGGCCTTGAAGATCCGGAGGATATAATAGATGATATTAAGCAGGCGTTAGAAAAAATATGATCAAAAAAAGGCAAGTAGTAATTTTGTTAGGGCCTCCCGGGGCCGGCAAGGGGACCCAAGCCGAGCTTTTATCCGAAAAGCTTAATTTATCTTATATAGAAACAAGTAAAATTCTGGAGGAGAGGTTTGAAGATGCAGAAAACGGGGGATACGTAGAGGCCGACGGGGAAAAATATTTTTTCAAAGACGAAAAAAATCTTTGGGAAACCGGAATTCTGTGTAGTCCTCCCTTTGTTACTCTTCTAATGAAGGAAAAATTCCAGGAACTGTTTGACGAGGGAAAAAATTTGCTTCTGGCTGGTTCTCCGAGAACCATTCCCGAGGGCGAGCAAGAAGTTCCTTTTTTAGAAAAATTGTATGGAAAACAAAATATCTATGTAATTTTAATTGAGCTTAGTGAAGGGCAAACCCTGCATAGAAATACTAACCGCAGAATTTGCGAATTAATGCGTCATCCAATTCTTTTTAATAAGGAAACGTCAGATCTTACTATTTGCCCCCTTGATGGGTCTAAGCTTGTAAAGAGGCATGGTCTTGACGACCCAGAAACAATAAAAGTACGGCTACGCGAGTATCAAGAGCGTACTGTTCCCCTAGTAGAATATTTTAAAAATTTTGGAGTGCGTGTTTCGAAAGTAAACGGCGAACAGAGCGTTGCGGATGTTCACAAGGATATATTAAGTGCGTTGAAGTAAGATAGGCCTGGCAGAATATGTCTATAAAGACATAGTAAAAGCGATTGAACAAAAAATGCTCTAGGTGTAATAGAGCATTTTTTAATTTATTTCTTCCGGCGAGACTATACCAAGGGATACTACCATTTGCATAAGTTTTTCGATTGGTAAATCTGTTTCATGTACTTCTTCTTCCGGTACTACGACAAGTGGACCCGTGTATGGAGTTGGGGGCGTAGGTATATAGACTACCACACAATGCTTCCCCCCTCTGATTATTTTCGACACGGGGACCCCCAATGACTCTACTCCTCTTCTTGGGTATTCTATGCTGACAACCCTATTGAAGCCAAATGCTGTTTCGTTTGGCTTGAACGATTCGACTAACTGCTTTGTCATAGAATACAGGACCTTGATAAATGGTACACGAAGAGGAGCTTGCTGGCACATACGGATGAATTTTTTACCTATTCTGTTAGATTCCAGCATCCCGAGAATATAAACTAGAATTATTGCGAAAGCAATGCCGATTCCAGGCACATCCGGCACATAGGGCATTCGTCTTACTTCAAGGAAAATGCCATCCACCAAATTGAATATAAATTTCAGTACAAGCGCGACAATTACAAATGATAACAATATGAACGACCCAGTCTTGATTTTTTGAGTAAAATGTCGTGCTATCCGATTCCCGCAACCCCTCTTTTCCATAAGTTAATTTCTCCTTGTATTGTTAAAGAAGTACATCTGATGTAGGATATAACACGTGATAACTATTAAGTCAAAAGAAGAAATACAGCTTATGCGTGAGAGCGGGCGAATTGCGGCTCAAATACTAAAAAAAGTGCAGGATATTGTGAAGCCCGGTATATCGACTAAAGAGCTAAATGATCTGGCGGAAAAGCTTATTGCTAAATATAAAGTAAAGTCTGCTTTCAAGGGCTACTCAAGCGGCAAAAATGGAGAATTGTTCCCCGGTGTTCTGTGCACATCTCTAAATAACGTTGTTGTGCACGGAGTGCCTTCTGATGTCGCGCTTAAAGAAGGCGATATTCTTGGCCTAGACTTTGGCGTTGTATATAAGGGCTATTACTCCGACCTTGCGGTAACCGTGCCGGTCGGTAATATTCGAGACGAGGCGCGTCACCTCATAAGAGTCACAAGAAAAGCTCTCAAGCGAGGGCTCAAAAAAGTTCGCCCAGGCAATACTATAGGCGATATCGGAAATACTATTCAAAGATATGTAGAATCGCAGGGTTATGAAGTTGTGCGCGATCTTTGCGGTCATGGTATCGGCCGCGCGCTTCATGAGGAGCCAGAAATTCCTAATTTAGGCAAAAGAAGGACTGGTCCTGAGCTTGCCGAAGGTATGGTTATTGCCATAGAGCCAATGGTCGTAACCGGCTCATGGGAACTCGAATATTCTACAGATAACTACGGTTTTGAAACCAAAGACAAATCTCTCTCTGCTCACTTTGAACATACGGTCGCGGTGACAAAAGATGGGTGTGAGGTTCTGACTGTGCTATAATTAAAGTAATGCCAGCTAAAAATAACGAAATACATCTATCAGTTATAATTCCCGCTTACAATGAAGAAAAGCGCATTGGGGCGACACTTCTTAGCGTAGATAAATATCTTTCGATTCAGAAATACAGCTATGAGATTCTGGTAGTAAGCGATGGCTCTACTGATAAGACCGCGGATGTTGTGGGAAAATATAAAAAGCTTGTAAAGAATTTAGAAATAATAGACAATTTAGAGAATAAGGGAAAAGGTTACGTGGTGCGTCAGGGAATGCTTGAAGCGAAAGGAAAATACAGAGTTTTTATGGATGCGGACAATTCCACAAGTCTAGATCATGTAGAAAAAATGTGGCCGCTGTTTGCGAATGCCCATCATGTGGTTATTGGAACGCGTGACTCGAGGGACAACAAAGACGCAACTCAAGCAGTGAGGCAGCCATTTTCAAGAAGACTTATCGGAGATATGGGCAACTTGCTTATACAAATACTGGCAGTGTCCGGAATCTGGGATACCCAATGCGGGTTTAAGGGATTTAGCGACAAAGCGGTGAGAGATATATTTCCGCGTCTTACAATTAACCGCTGGGGTTTTGATATAGAAATTTTAGCCATCGCAAAGCGGCTTAATTATAAAATAGGCATAATTCCGGTTCATTGGAAAAATGACGCAAGGAGCCATGTTACATTGGGAGGTTACTTAAATACTTTTAGAGAATTGTTTATAGTCAGGTGGAATTTAATCGTTGATAAATATGGCATCAAGGCAAAAAAATAGAAGCGAACCCGTATCAGAACTCCGCCGTGACCTTGTTACCGGAAATTGGATTGTAATCGCAAAAGCGAGAGGAGAGAGGCCGCATGTTGCCAAAAGAGCAAAAGAAGATCTGGAAGATCCAATTGTGACATGTCCATTTGAAGACCCGCAAGATTCGGGCAACGAGAAGCCCGTTTTAATTTATAAAGATAAAAATAACAAAGATTGGTCTCTTCAGGTTATCCCAAATAAGTACCCTGCATTTTCGGGCGGCAAATGCAACGTAATAACAAAAATCGGGCCATATTCTGTTCGGGACGGAAAGGGGTTTCATGAGGTAATAATCACTCGAGATCATTCAAAGCACCTGGCGCTTCTTCCGCCGGATAAAATAAAAGAAGTTTTCAGCGCGTACAAGGAAAGATACCTAGCTCTCAAAGATATGGAATGCGTAAAGTATATTTCTATATTTCATAATCACGGCAAAAGAGCGGGCGCGTCACTGACGCATCCTCATTCTCAACTGATCGCAATTCCTATATCTCCGCCTAGCGCAAGCCGCAGCTTGAGCGGAGCAGCAATGTTTTACAAAAAACACAGCAAATGCGTGCATTGTACGATGCTCGATTGGGAGAGGGAAGATAAGAAGCGTATTGTATCTGAAAACTCGGACTTTATCGCGATATGCCCATTTATTTCGCGCGGCGCGTATGAGATAAGAATTTTTCCACAGAAACATTCCGCGCATTTTCAAAAAATAAACGAGAGCGAGCTTGCGGCTCTCGCGAAAATTTTTCAGGATGTTCTTATAAGATTATACGAGAAGCTTCAAAACCCGGATTACAATTTTTATTTGCACACAGCTCCTATAGACGATAGAGAATATCCGCAGTATCATTGGCATTTTGAGATTCATCCCAAAACCGAAACTAGCGCGGGATTTGAGCTTGGCACGGGTGTTGAAATTTCTGCGGTAGAGCCGGAACGGGCCGCGGAAGTATTGCGTATGTAGTATATCGTATATAGTATATTGGGAGCAGAGCGCGACATACAATATACAGAATACAAAATACAAAAATTGTGGAATTTTTTCTAGGATGGCTTTCAGGCATTATAATACAGATTATAGACAGTACTGGGTACGCGGGCATTTTTGTATTGATGGCTCTTGAGAGCGCGAATATTCCCGTACCATCCGAAATTATTATGCCTTTTTCCGGATACCTTGTCTTTCAGGGTAAGTTTAACCTTTTATGGGTGGCGCTTTGGGGGGCATTTGGTAATTTAGCAGGTTCGGTTATTTCTTATTATCTTGGATTTTTCGGCGGACGAGTTTTTCTTGAAAAGTACGGCAAGTTTTTATTTATCACGAAGCATGATTTGGATTTAGCGGACAAATGGTTTCAAAAGTACGGCACAATAACTATATTTGCTTCGCGAGTACTTCCCGTTGTGCGGACTTTTATATCTTTTCCCGCGGGGATCGCAAGAATGAATATTTGGAAATTTTCTGTTTATACGTTCGGAGGATCATTTATCTGGAGTTATTTTCTTGCCTACGTTGGCGTAATAACCGGAGAAAATTGGACTATTCTTGAGGGATATTTTCGAAAATTTGACTGGGCAATTGTTTTGCTCGGCATATTATTTATAATATGGTGGATAGGGAGACACCTTTCTAAAGTTAAAAGTTAAAAGTCAAAAATCAAAAATAGTTTTTATGAATAAAATACTAGTCATAGCTAACTGGAAGATGAATCCTCAAACTCTGAAAGATGCGCAAGAGCTTTTAGGCGCAGTTGATCGGGGTATGCGCGGAATAAAAAATGTCCAAGTTGTTTTGTGTCCGCCATTTCCTTGGTTGTCAGTTGCGAGTTGCGAGTTGTCAGTTGTCAAACTGGGCGCGCAGAATTGTTTTTATGAACAAAAAGGCGCCTATACAGGAGAAGTATCGCCCGCTATGCTAAAAGATATTGGCTGCGAGTATGTCATAGTAGGACATTCAGAGAGAAAAAAATATTTTGGAGAGAATAATGAGATTATAAATAAAAAAGTAAAATCAGCCCTAGGGGCCGGGCTTAAAGTCATATTATGCATAGGAGAGGATGCGCGAGACAGTTTTGATTCAAGGGGCCGATGGACCCATGAACTCGATATTAAGATAAAAGAACAGTTGATTGAGGCCTTGCGCGATGTAAAGAAATCCGCATTAGCGAATATCGTGGTTGTCTATGAGCCAGTTTGGGCTATCGGTACCGGTAATCCCGCGACTCCAGACGATATATTATCCGCGAAGATATTTGTAAGAAAAATTTTAAGCGATTTATACACAAGAAAAGAAGCGGACAAGGTTAGGGTTCTTTACGGCGGAAGCACGAATAAAAAAAATGCGGCTGATTTTATCAAAGATGGTCAGGCAGACGGGCTTCTGGTGGGAGGAGCAAGCTTGGATGCGGAGGAGTTCGTGGAGATGGTGAAAAATATTAGTAGCATGTAGTATGTAGCATGTAGCATGGGAGCTGAGCCAGTAATTTCGTTTAGCCCCATTCTACATGCTACATTCTACATACTACAAAGTTATGAAAACCCTTAAAGACGCAAATATAAAAAATAAAAAAATTCTACTTCGCGTAGATTTTAACATAACAATACAAGACGGCCGCGTAACTGAGGATTTTAGAATGCGCGCGACTCTGCCAACTATCAATTACTTACTGGAAAACGGCGCTAATCGTATTATAATAACAAGTCATTTCGGCAGGCCAAACGGGGAGCGCAATTCAGATTATTCACTTTGGCCGGCGGCAAAGCATTTGTCTAAATTACTTAATCTGGAAGTTGAGTTTTTAGAAAATATAGAAAGCGGAAAAAAGTTTCAAGGTGAGATCGCGCTTTTAGAAAACTTGCGTTTTTATAAAGAGGAAGAAGAAAATGACAGAGAATTTTCTAAAGAATTATCTGCGCTAGGCGAAATATTTTTGCAAGATGCTTTTGGAGTGTGTCATCGGGAGCATGCTTCTATAGTAGGCGTGCCGAAAATATTGCCATCTTACGCTGGGCTTTTACTCGAGAAAGAGGTAAGCACTCTTGCGAGTATCCTTGAGAATCCAAAACGGCCTTTGACTATTTTAATCGGAGGAGCAAAGATTTCCACAAAAATGGCGGTTATAGAAAAGTTTTTGGATTTTGCGGATAACGTATGTCTTGGAGGCGCGCTAGCAAATATAGTTCTCAAAGCCAAAGGCATGGCAGTCGGAAAATCTTTTATAGAAGAGTCGATGATAGAAAAGGTAAAGGAGATTGAGTTTACTAACACGCGTCTTCACTTGCCGATTGATGTTAAAATCTCGCAAGACAAAGACGCGTCTAACGGCATTAAAATAAAAGCCGCGGGCAGCGTGAACGACGATGAAATAATTTTAGATATTGGACCAGATACCCAGCAGTTATTCGCTAATATTATTCATAAATCTAAAACTGTTGTATGGAATGGACCAGTGGGGTATCTTGAAAATCCAAAGTTTGCCGAGGGCACAGAATATATTGCTAAAGAACTTGCACGCGCTGGGGCCGGCGCACTTACAGTTATTGGCGGAGGCGATACGTATCAGACATTAGAAAAACTCGGTGTAATGGACAAAGTCAGTTTTGTATCCACCGGCGGCGGTGCAATGCTTGATTTCTTGGCAAAAGGCACATTGCCGGGAATTGAGGCGTTAAAATGAATAAATGGAGCTTAAAAGAACAAGCGCCAGAAGAGTTCGGCAAGGAATTTCCCGAATTTTCTGCGCTCACGCGAAATCTTCTTTGGCAGAGAGGGATTAAAACGCAAAAAGATATTGACGAGTTTTTTAATCCCGATTATTCGACTGATCTTCATGATCCGCTTTTGCTAAAAGACGCGCAAAAAGCCATAGATAGAATTCTAGCGGCAAGAGAAAATAATGAGAAAGTTATGGTCTATGGCGATTATGACGCGGACGGCGTATGTGGCGCTACTATTATATATAGTACGCTTATAAATATCGGTTTTGATAAAAATAAACTTGGAGTTTATCTTCCCGATCGCGAAAAAGAAGGTTACGGCCTAAATACGGGCGCGGTAGAAGAATTTATCAAAGGAAAATACAATTTAATAATAACCATAGACTGCGGCACAACAAGCCATGAGGCGATTAATTTTGCCAATAAAAATAACATAGATACTATAGTTCTGGATCATCATCGTGTGATAGACAAGCCGCCGGATTGTTACGCGTTTGTAAATCCTCATCAGGAAGACGACGAATATCCGTTTAAGGATCTCTGCGGCGCCGCAGTTGCTTTTAAAATAGCCTGCGCCCTAGCAGGTTTAACATCGTCCAAATGTTTAACATCCGATGTTAAACCTGCTAGGGTTAAACCCGCTAGAAGTCATGAGAAGTGGCTTTTGGATCTTGTCGCGCTTGCGACTATTACGGATGTTATGCCTGTTTTGGGAGAGAATCGTACTTTAGTTAAGTACGGTTTATTTGTATTAGCCCAAGCAAAGCGCGTGGGGTTCAAAGCCCTTATGGATGTTTCCGGGGTAAGGCCGAGATTCAGCCCCGATTCTTTATCAACCAATATCAACGCTTTTACTTTGGGATTTATTTTAGGGCCAAGAATAAACGCCGCCGGCCGAATGGATCACGCGAATACGGCATTCGCGCTTTTAAACTCAGTAACTTATAAAGAAGCAGTAGATTACGCAAATCAAATAAATGAAAAAAATAAAGAACGGCAAGAGCTTGTAGCTAGAATAATGGGAGAAGTGGAAGAGCGTATTTCCGGGTCTGTCATTGCGAGCGAAGCGAAGCAATCCAGATTGCCACGTTCGCCCTCGACAAGCTCGGGCTCACTCGCAATGACGGACGGAGAAGAGCACCTTGTTATTTTCGAGGGCGACAAATCTTGGCCTATAGGTGTGGCAGGCCTCGTTGCCGGCCGAATGGCAGAAAAATATTATAGGCCGTCTTTTATTTATCAAATTAAAGAAGATGGCCCGCCCGGAGGCGAGACAGGCACCGCTACTGGAAGTGTGCGCGCTATACCCGGATTTCATGTTGTGAGAGCCCTCGAATCAGTAAGAGATTTACTGGTTAACTTCGGAGGCCACCCGCAAGCAGGAGGATTTACTTGCCCCATAGATAAACTTGATGAGATGAAAGGGCGAATAGAAAAATTCGCTAAAGAAAATCTTACAGAAGAAGATTTTGCTAAAAAAGTAGAATATAGCGCTGAACTGAAGCACGAAGACATATCATGGCAGATGTATGATGAAGTAGAGCGATTTGAGCCTTTCGGCGAAGCCAATAGGGAGCCAATATTTTTATTGCGCGATTCTATAATTTCTGGGTTTGATATATTGGGCGCGGAGGGGAAACATTTGCGTCTCATGCTGAATATATTGGGTAATAAAAAGAAAGCTATGGCTTTTGGCATGGGCATACGCGCGGAAGAATTAAATATAGGCGATAGTATAGATATTCTGTTTAATTTTTCTATTGATGAGTGGAACGGAAATAGGGAATTGATGATTAGGGTTGTGGATTTTAGAAAAGTATGATATTATTTTCTATATGAATAATACTCCAGTTGTTATCCCGCAAAAAGTTACAAGGGGTGAAGAACTCGTAGTTGTTCCTCGTAGAGAATACGAAGGTCTTGTGAGATTTTATAGCATACAGGGTAAAAAGAAGAAAAAACAGCATAAGAAACTACCCAAAGGGTTGCAAGAAGCGCTTAATGAGGTGAAGGCAGGAAAAGTAAGCAAGGCGTTTGATAACGCAGATGGTTTTATGCGATCACTGCTTTCTTAAAATTCATGGAAATTCGCCATACCTTGCGTTCTAAAAAAAGCATTAAGCGTCTCAGGAAAGCGATACAGTTAAAGTTTGAGAAACAGGCTCAACTTCTTATTTCTAATCCAAATTACCCATCTCTTCACGCCAAGAAGTACGATAAAGAGCGCGGTATCTGGCAAGCGCGTATAGACCGATCGTATCGGTTTTATTTTTTAGTAAGAAAGGGATTTTACATCTTATTGGATATTACAAAGCATAAAAAGTAAATCGCCGCTGTCCGGTTGACATACCTGACGTTTTCGACTATAAGAAAATATATGCTAAGAATACGATTTTTACGCGTAGGAAAAAAGAATAGTCCAAGCTTTAGACTCGTTGTGACCCCAAGGCGTACTGCTCCCAAAACCGGCAGATTTTTGGAAATTCTCGGATCTTTTAATCCGATAAAACATCAGCGTGTTTTCAAAAAAGAGCGGATTCAATATTGGATTTCACAGGGTGCTCAAGCATCTGATACTGTGCGGAATATGCTTATTAAAGAAGGCATAATTCAAGGTAAAAAAGTTGCAGTGCATAAAAAAACTAAAGAAACTTCAAAAACTAAAGAAACTACAGAAGAAAAGAAGCCCGCGGAAGAACTCTCTGCATGATAACTTTTGATATTCTCACAATTTTTCCAGAAATGTTTCCGGGCTATTTTGATAGTTCCATGCTCGGGCGCGCGCAGAAAAATAAACTTATAAAAATCCGCGTTCATAATTTGCGCGATTACGCGAAGGATAAACATAAAGTCACGGATGATACCGCGTACGGTGGGATTTCGGGAATGGTGATGAAAGTGGAGCCGATATATGCGGCCGTGAAAGCCATTGAAATCCGAAATTCGAAATCCGAAATTCGAAACAAATCCAAAAATTTAAAAATTTCAAAAACAAAAACACGAATTATATTACTTTCAGCAAAGGGGAAGGTGCTGACTCAGGCGCATATTCGAACTCTTTCGAAATATGATCAGTTAATTTTAATAGTAGGTCATTACAAAGGCGTTGATGAACGCGTTGCAAAATATATCGCGGATGAAGAACTCTCTATAGGGGATTACGTGATAACGGGCGGCGAGGTTCCTGCCATGATAGTAGTTGACGCCGTAAGCCGCATGATCCCCGGCGTTATTGGCGATCCTGAATCAAAAAAAGGCGAGTCGTTTTCTAGGGGTGTCCGCCATGAGCACCCCGTATATACCCGTCCGGCAGTATTTAGCCCCAAGAAAGGAGTAAATTGGAAAGTCCCGCCGATTTTGCTTTCTGGCAACCATAAGAAGATTGAAGAGTGGCGTTGCGCTCAGCGCGACTATAGCCACGCTTAGCGTGGAGAGAAACACACAGGCGCAATATATGAACGTCAAAAAATATAAAAATCTTATCGCGCTCGCTTTGCTTGCCGCAGTTTCCCTTGCGGCGTATGTGTGACTTGTAGGGTAGCCGATTTTTGAGGAGTTTATCGCCTGGGCACAGCAGAATTTCATATGGAAAATGAGGGGGGGATATTTTGAGTAAAAAAAGTATAAATATTGCGCAAAGGCGTATAAAATGTATAATAAAAGTATGCAAAAAGTTGCCGAAAGAAAATCTATACGAGTAAATGGGCCGGCGGTTATTTTCCCACTAGGAGAGTGGACAAAAATAGAAGAAGATATTGAGGACTACAGAGAGAAAAAGAATCTAACAAAAAGTTTCAAGCGATTTGAGGGCCTGGCAAGATGGGGAAGGGGGTTCGCGAAGAAAAAAGGCCTTACTAAACAGCAAGTCCTAGATGATGACTAGGATTGTTTTTGATACCAATGTTTATCTATCGGCATTGTTCTGGAAGGGTATTCCTTTCCAGTTGTTTCAAAAATCTCTGCGAGGAGAAATCTCAAGCTACACTTCCCGTCCAATTCTTAAAGAAGTAGAGGAAAAATTATTAGGAAAGTTCGCTGTTCCCCCTGATAGAGCTGGGGAATTTTTAGAAATTATTGTATTTAATAGTGCGGTTGTTAATCCAAAAAGACATCTGAAAGTTGTGAAAGCCGACTCTTCCGACAATAAGATTATTGAGTGTGCCATAGCGGCAAAAGCCTCTTATATTATTTCTGGTGACAAGCACCTTTTGGATATTGGGAGGTATAGGAATATCAAAATAGTTTCGCCTAAAGAATTTTACGAGAAAATAAAGTAGTTTACATCGGAAACATGGCTCAAAAGTTTGAAACCATTCTAATCCGGTTTATTATCTCCGCGCTTTTTATTGCGGTCTTGGCGACTGTCTGGGATGTATGGTGGCATGCGTTCGTTGGGCGGGATACACTTTTTGAACCCCCTCCAGTGTCCTGCTTACAGCCCAAAAGTGGCTTTCTGGTGTAGGAAGCGCGATGCTCGTTGCAATTGTTTATTTTGTTATATATGCGACGGGCTTAGAGCAGAGAGAAATTGCGTCGGATATAAAGTTGAAGAGTGGCGTTGCGCTCAGCGCGATGCTATAGAGAAGCGTCTGCCAATATAAAAAGCCGTGTTAATCGGCTTTTTGTTTTTTTTGAAGTTCCGCGTCCAATTTTGCTTTGGCAACTATGGCAAAACTGTTAGCCCAGGCAAGAGGAGTGTGGTTATTTGGAATTTCGTCCTGGTATATTTCCGGTACATTTCCGTGTCTTGTTATTTGGTCATTACCTCTAGCATACCAATATTGGCCCTCTTTTACATCGTGGTGCTGGGAAGCAATTATAGAAAGCCAGAAGAAGCCCAGGGGCCATTCGCCCGAAATGCCGTTTTTTGATCTAAAGTAATTATCGCCCCAATATCTGTTTAAGCCGTGTTTTTGGACCAGTTTTTTCTTGACATTGCCCAGTATTTTTTCACTCATTTGACTTGATACGATATTATAAGGCCAAATAAGAGAAAGTTGAGCCATATCCGTGTCTCTATGGGGAGACTCGTTGGGTAGTAATTTATTAAGGGCTTCTCTCCCAAGCGTTATTAAGGAGTTTGGAACGACCGCAAGGTTCCGCCTTTGTATATATGAAAGTCCGGCCAGCGCGGATCCTATAGAGGAGCTGTGAAGATCAAGATTTTCTTCCCACATGCCGTTGTCCGGGTTTTCCCAATATCGTACGGACAGGAGATAAAAGACAAGGAGTTGTATGAGTTCGGAGTCGTTTTTATTTCTGATGAGGGGTATGTTTTTAAAGTCTAAATCCGCAACAGTATACAGAAAGAGGCCAAGCATATCCAGTTGATGATGGCCCCAAGGCCCCGGCAACTCTTCGAGTGTGTCGGGATTGTATTTAGCATTGAGATAGCAGGAAGTATCTTTGGGGGGAGTGCAAATCGCCGCTTCTATTTTGGAACGGTGTTTATGTAATATATCAAAAATAACCCAAATGCCCTTTTTTAATTTTTCAAACCGATTTATGTAATAGTAGCAAAAAGACGCGTAAAGCTGATCTCTGATCCAGCATGCTTGATAATCTTCCGATGGCGCCGCCACAAAAGCGCCAGATGGCCTCTGAAGTTTTTCCATCTCGCGAAGAATTCTATCCATATTTTTATCACCTCATTTTTTAAGGTTCTGTGAGGTTATTGTATAATGGCCCTTGACTAATATCCAGTATTCGCGATAAGATAGAGCATAAGTTCGTTGATAACTTAATAACCAAACTTGTGCTTTATACGGTGCATACCACGGTTGTTCCCCGCGAGGAGGCGTAAGCCGACGAGTGGATGGAACAACGTGGCCCCTCCGAAGCTTGAGCGAAAGCGAAAGCGTAGGGGGGCCGAAACAAATGTAGCAAATTGTAGCCCCACTACGCTCGCCTTCAGCGAGCTACGCGGGGCTAATAAATTTGCTACGCAAATTTATTGAGAGTTTGATCCTAGCTCAGGATGAACGCTGGCGACGTGGATAAGGCATGCA
>CAYVZN010000001.1:43122-45730 GCA_964456125.1 uncultured Candidatus Saccharibacteria bacterium | reverse complement strand
ACAAGCTTTGATTCGCTCGGCACTTCTACGGGCAGGATTTCTTCGAAAGATCCAAATTTACAGAACATTCCGATAAGAGGAGAGTGGGGATTTAAAATTCGCAAGGGGTTTATTGCCGAAGAAGGATTTAAGTTTGTCGCGTTTGACTATTCTCAAATGGAGCTTCGTGTAGCGGCGCATGTTTCAGGCGACGCTAAAATGCAAGAGTTTTTTGTTGAAGAGAAAGATATTCACGCCATGACTGCCGCTGAAGTTTTTGGTATTAACGAAGGCGAAGTTACAAGCGACATGCGCAATCGCGCGAAGGCGTTGAATTTCGGAGTGCTATACGGCATGGGGGTCAATGGATTCGCGAAAAGCGCGGAAATTTCCCGCGATGACGCGCAAATTTTTATAGATAATTATTTTGGTCGTTTCCCGAAAATTTTAGAATACCTGGAAAAGACCAAAGAATTCGCGAGGAACAATGGCTACGTATCCACGATTTTCGGAAGAAAGCGATATATACCGGAAATTAATTCATCTAATCCCGGATTGCGCTCACAGGCTGAACGAATGGCAATAAATCATCCTATTCAGGGTACGGCTGCCGATATAATCAAAAAGGCAATGGTGGAAATAACGAATAACCAACAACCGATGACCAATGACATCCGATTACTACTACAAATTCACGATGAATTGTTGTTTGAAATAAAAGATGATATAATAAAAAATATAATGACACCCATAAAGAATATAATGGAAAATATATATACCTTGCGAGCTCCGTTGCGCGTATGCGTCGCGCAGGGGAGTTCATGGGATGAATTAAAAAAGCAATGAAAAAAATTCTCATAATTGAAGACGAAAAAGCGTTGCTGGATATCCTTTCAGATAAACTCAAACAGGAAGGTTTTGATGTAAGCGGAGCGGGCGACGGAGAAGAAGGTTTAGAAAAAATGAGGCAAGAAAGGCCCGATTTGATATTGCTGGATATAGTTATGCCTAAAGTAGGAGGAATGGAAGTTTTGGAAGTAATACACAACGACGATGATCTTAATGATATTCCAATTATTGTCATTTCTAATTCGGGCCAGCCGGTTGAGATAGAAAAAGCAAGGGGCCTTGGAGCAAGGGACTTTTTGATAAAAGCCGAGTTTGACCCCAGAGAAGTAGTTGATAAAGTACATAATATGCTGGGAGGGAGTATCGCGGAGAATAATCACGCCGCGGCGGAAGCGGGGGGCGGAAAATCAAAAGAAGCTAGGGCCGCTAAAGATACTTCCCAGAAAGCAGGGAAGCATACTGTTCTTGTTGTTGAGGACGATCAGTTTTTGAGGGACCTTATTATAAGAAAACTTGAGGAAGAAGACTTTAATACAGTACAGGCCATTGACGGAGAAGAGGGGGTGAGGCTGATTCGTGAAAAAAATCCGGACATTGTGCTATTGGACCTTATATTGCCGGGAATAGACGGCTTCGAGGTGTTGAAGCAGGCGAAAGCGGACGTGAGCATATCAGCGATACCAATTATCATTTTGTCCAATTTGGGGCAGAAAGATGATATTGATCGGGGGCTTCAACTTGGCGCGAAAGATTATCTAATAAAGGCTCATTTTACTCCGGGCGAAATAGTGAAAAAAGTTAAAGATATTTTGAAATGATTTTATTTCTCTATGGGCGAGACTCGTATAGGTCAAAGAAAAAGCTCAACGAAATAACCGAGCATTACAAAAAAATTCATAAGTCGGATATGGGTTTTTTTGTGTTAGACTCGGATAACGAAAAATTCAGCGATTTTAAAAGTGCGGTAGAAACAGTATCCATGTTTGCCGAAAAGAAGCTTGTTGTATTGAAAAATTTCGCGTCATCAAAAGAATTTACGGAAAAATTTTTATCTTGGAAAGGAGCAAATTTTTTCAAGGACACAGCCGACGTTATTTGTATATTTCAAGACGGCGAAGTAGACAAGAAAAGCGAGATATTCGCGTGGCTTATTAAAAATTCTAAATCTCAAGAATTCGATGTATTAAAAGGAACGCAGCTTCAAAAATGGACCCAGAGATTTTTTGCTGAAAGAAGCATTAAAGTTGAAAAAGACGCGCTTGATCGTATCCTTGCGCACACAGCCGGCGACCTGTGGAATTTCGAAAACGAAATAAATAAACTAAAGGCGTATGTCGGTCAGACGAGTAGGGCTAGAAAAGAAATAACAAATAGAGATGCAGATATTTTTTTGCGGCCCTCGCTTCAAACGCACATATTTTTTCTTGTAGACGCGTTCATAGAAAACAATACTTCAAAAGCTCTTCGTCTTTTGAAGGGGCATCTGGAGGCGGGGGATAACGGAATTTATCTTTTTTCTATGATCTACAATCAGCTTAGAAATGTTATCCAGGCGCAGGCTCTTTCGGAAAAGGGCGAAAATAATATTTCAAAAAATGCGAATTTAATAGGCGTTCATCCCTATGTCGCGAAGAAAAGCGCGGCGCAGGCAAGGCGTTTTGATCGCGATAAAATAAAAAAAGCCTTTAGTCGGCTGAAGGGGCTGGATATAGATATAAAAACAGGGAAAATAGAGCCGAGGCGGGCTTTGGAGACGCTTATTTTAGAGAATTAAGTCTTT
>CAYVZN010000001.1:20023-43022 GCA_964456125.1 uncultured Candidatus Saccharibacteria bacterium | reverse complement strand
TTATTTTAGAGAATTAAGTCTTTTAGTGATTACTGACTTGCGGCGCGCGGCAGTATTTTTTTTGAGAATTCCAACCTTTGCCCCTATATCAAACGCCCTATAAAGAGAAGGTATTATTTTTGAGAGATCTTCTTTTCTGTTTTCTTTATATAGAAACATAGCCTTTTTCATAAGGTTTTTGATCTTGGTTTTATAGCCAATGTTTCGGAGCCTCCGTTTCTTATTTTGCCGCAGGGCTTTTTTAGCGGAATGTTTTATGGGCATTAACTAGTGTATATCAGTTGATAGTAAGTTTGTCAATTTTTTCCAAAAGGGCAGTGTCAGAAGAACCGATATGAGTTAGACACCGGCTATACGCTAATTACGTTAGTTTTTTGATCTTATCTCTTAATCCCGCAGCTTTTTCAAAGTCAAGCTGACGCGCTGCTTTTTTCATTTCTTTTTCTAGCTCGCGAATCGCGAGCTCGTCGAAATATGTTATTTCCGCGTCATTCTGTGTAAAGTTCTGCGTATTTCCGGGCTGGTCGCCTTCGGAGACCAGCGGCTTATTTATACTTCTCGGCGTAATATTGTGATCCAAATTGTAATTTTTTTGCGTTTCTCTGCGTCGGTCTGTTTCTTTTATGGCCCGTTTCATAGAATCTGTCATAACGTCTGCGTACATTATAACATAACCCTCAATGTGCCGCGCCGCGCGGCCCATGGTCTGAATAAGCGTAGTGTAATTACGCAAAAAACCTTCTTTGTCCGCGTCTAATATCGCGACAAGAGAAACTTCGGGCAAGTCCAGTCCTTCCCGCAGGAGATTTATTCCAACTACAACATTATACTTTCCTAATCTTAGATCATTTAAGATTTTAGGCCGCTCAAGAGTATGAATTTCCGAATGTAAGTAATATGCTTTTATGTTTCTCTCCACAAGATATTCCGCTATGTCTTCAGCAAGCCGTTTTGTTATAGTTGTCACAAGGACTCGCTGGTTTTTTGCGACGCGCTTCTCTATCTCTTTGATTAGGTCTGCCATTTGATTTTTTGTTGGCCGTATTTCGCAAGACGGGTCAACGAGCCCTGTGGGCCGCACCAACTGCTCCACTATGTGCGGGGTCCGACCCCGCACATAAGATTTTTTAAGTTCGTATTCTGCGGGCGTAGCAGATACATAGATAGTCCGGCCGATTTTTTTGTTAAATTCAGAGAAAGTAAGGGGCCTGTTATCGATTGCCGACGGCAGTCTAAAGCCATAATTTATCAGGGTCTCCTTGCGAGATCTATCTCCAAAATACATTCCGCGAAGTTGCGGAATAGTCATATGAGATTCATCTATAAAAGTGATGAAGCCGTTACTATCGGGGTCTGACCCCGATAGTTTTAAGTAATCAAGCAGAGTATACGGCGCTTCGCCCGGTTTTCTAAAGTCCAAGTGTCTGGAATAATTTTCTATGCCGTGGCAGAAGCCGGTTTCTTCGATCAACTCAAGATCAAAATTGGTGCGGCGCTCTATTCTTTGGGCTTCTATTAACTTGCCTTGTTTTTTTAGCAGTTTTAGATAATCACAGAGTTCATTGCGAATATTAGAAATTGCGATTTTTTGTTTGTTGTCAGGAGTTGTCCAGAAGTGAGCGGGGAATATACGTGTAGTATGTAGTATGTAGTATGTAGTATGGGGGGAATTCAGCTTGTCTAATTTAGCTTCGCTTATTTTTAAGATTTTGTTTTGCGAAATTTCTATGATGATCTTTTTTTCTCCTGTTGCGGGATACGCTTCTATGCGATCGCCCCTTGCTCTAAACTGGCCGTAACTTGGGTCAGCTTCGTTTCTGGTATAACCGAGAGATATTAGATTAGACAGCAACTCTTTGCGCGCTAACTTCTGCCCCGCTGAAATTTCAAGAGATAAGTCGCTATAATCTTCAGGTGAGCCGATGTTATAAATACATGAAACAGAGGCAACCACTATAGTATCGGGGCGCGTTAACAATCCTTGCGTTGCCGCGTGGCGCATCTGGTCTATTTCCTGATTTATTCTAGCGTCCTTTTCTATATAAGTATCAGACTGGGGAATATATGCCTCTGGCTGATAATAGTCATAATAACTTACAAAGTAGTGCACGGAATTATCAGGGAAAAATTCTTTGAATTCTTTATATAACTGCCAGGCCAAAGTTTTGTTGTGAGAAATAACAAGCACTGGCCGTTGTATTTTTTCTATAACCTGGGCCATAGTATAAGTCTTCCCGGATCCTGTAACGCCCAAAAGCACCTGGTCTTTTACGCCGGATAAGATATTGTTTGATAATTTCGCTATGGCCTGCGGCTGGTCGCCGGTCGGCCTGAAATTGGATTTTAGCTTAAACCTTGACATAAATCATAGAGTTTGCTATCATAGCATAAAGTTTACAACTGAATATTGAAAGAGGAGGTCGTGATGACGGAACGAATTGCAGTGTTTTTGCCCTCAATCCTGATTCTCACGTGCATTGCTGCCGCCACGTTCATTTACCTGCGATTGGTGGCAAGACGCTGGCGGGAGAATCTGAAAAGCGTCGAGTGGTGCAAGGAGAACAAGTGGAAGGTGCTATGGCTTTTTGGAACGCCAGCGTGTAACATTTGGGCTCCGACTGCAGAGGAACTCATCTTCCGAGCGCCACTCATCATTGCCTTTGGTAGCATCACGGGCAATGCGTGGTGGGGCATTTTGGCTTCGAGTGTTGCCTTCGCCTTTGTCCACTACTTCGGAAAGAAAATTAACTTCCTCGAAGTTCTCTCGGCAAAAGAGAACGGAGAGACCAAGAGCGATGACCTTCAGGCGGAAATTACCGATATGGAGAAAGCGCAAGCGCAGCAGATGAAAATACGGCGGTTGCTCCATATCGTTGCTACGCTTCCGCTCGGCATCTTGGCTGGTTACTATGGCATCAAATACCAGTCAATTTGGGTGAGCGTGGGCATTCACTCTGTGTGGAATCTTCTGATGCCAGTCCTCCTACCGCTCTTGGTGCTTCTCGTGATGCTCACCTTCTTTGGTATCACAGAGTTGTGGGACAGGTTCAGGTGGCGCTATCGGCGCAGATAATATAGGTGGTAAAACCATCTCCGAGGGGGATTGCGAAAGCACCCCCTCTTTTCTTTTGGTCGAGTTGCTTTGATGCTATAATTAAAATAGAAATACGAAGTGAGACGGGAGACTCTTGACATAATATATATATTTCTTGTAATGTGTAAAGTCAGTTTTTATTAATGAAAGATCTTTGAAATAAAAATAACAGAAGGAGCGGACAATGAAAACTGGTTATCTTGCTTACGGAGCAATGGCGATATTGTTGGGGTTTACAGTAATAACTTTAGCCTTGCTTTATATAGACTACGAATCGCAAAAATTAACCGAAGAAGAAAAGCAGGCTGAATTTGAGAGTCGGTACGCTATAATGAAAGAAGCCGAAGTAGACGGCGAAGAAATTCTTGATTTCGCGCGCCCGGTAGCTTTTGATGTTGTTTTTAACACAACAAAAAAGGAGACCCTTGAAGCATTCGAAGTAGATGCTGTAGATGAGCTTCCGGAGAATGTTAGGGCCTACCTCGACGGTTTCGATGGGGAAAATATAAAAGTCACGTCTTATATGCTGGGTTTCGACACATCAAGCAGGCTTATCGGTTTTTTGGGCCGGAGTCATGTACTTACTCTTTCTAGTCATTATGAAATTGTTTGCCGAAGTATTCCACCGGAAACAGCAGATAAATATAGCGTAACGTTTGTAATGCTTGCAAATTCAAAAACAGAAGATTTCTGGAAAAAGGAAATTCTTTTTGCGGGTACTGCTAGGGAATTGTGCGCTGGAGAAGAAAGGTCTCCAAGGTATTTCCAAGACAAAGGCGCAGTATTATTTGAACGTCCGAAAATCAAAGCGTTTCCGGTGCCGGAAGAGCAGATTACGATTATGAATGCCAGCGAATTAAAACCAGGAAGCCGTCTGTTTTTCGCAAGAATAGATGGGATAACTGGCACGGGAATGAAAGTCGGAATAGGTTTTTACGAAGGGCAAAGCAATCTTCCTCAAAGCGGAATAGATATTATCGAATTCAGCGGTTATGTTGATCCGGCGGTTGATGCGGGGGCTCCTTTGTATTATATAACAGAAGGTTTTGGAAGCCGAAAGAAGCTAATTGGTTTTGTGGGGCCTTATGGTCCCTCTGCTTTCCCGGCAGAATATGTATTATCGGAAATGGAGGAGTTTCCTTATGATACCAAGTAGAGTTGAGCCCCCTGGATTGAACCAGAGGGCTCATTTAATAGCGAGGGCCTTTCGTAAATCAAGGGTTATAATGGGAATACGCCGGAAAAAACTCGCGAGCTTTGCGCTTATCGGCATAGCCCTGTTTTATTTAGCCGGTTTTGTTGGATTTCTTGACTCTGTTGGTCTGCCTATTCTTCCTTATGATCCTATTGAGACTAAGGTTAGCGAAAGGTACATGGAGCCGTCGATCTCGCATCCGTTTGGCACCGATGAATTGGGAAGAGACATGATGGTGCGTGTTATTTACGCTATGACTACAAGTTCCATGATATCGGCGCTCGTGATTTTAGGCGGAGGAATTTTTATAAATATTTCTCTCGCTCTTATCTCCGGATACTACGGGGGCTGGAGAGATTCCCTAATTGTAAAAGTGGGGGAGACGCTTTCAGGCGTTCCGACGCTGATTCTACTTATTGTGATTACGGCATCTGTGGGCCCCGGATATAAAGATTTTGTCGCAAAAACAGCGGAGGTCATTCATTGGGAGTGGGTTGCCAGAAGCGGAATAGCCGAAATATTTTTGCTATTTATAGTTGTTTCACTTATATCATGGGTTGGGTCAGTATTTGTCTTGCGTTCACGAATATCGGTTTTGCGCGAATCCGGATTCGTGGAGTCGGCGAGGGCGCTGGGCGCTTCTGACGCGCGAATTATGTTTTGGCACATTCTGCCTAATCTCATGGGCCTTATAGCCCTGGGATTGTCGTCGCTTCTTGCGATATCCATAGGAGCAGAGATAGGACTTTCATACTTGGGGCTTGGGATTAAATCCCCAAATCCTTCGTTCGGAATTATGTTTTACAGCCTTACTATCGCGGACCTTCAGAACCATTTGTATCTTTTTATCCCCCCGGCGGTTATTGTGACGTCTGTATTGTTTATGTCGTGGATGTTGGGTGACGCCCTGGTATCAATAGTTGAATCAAAGGAAGGTGAATAGATATGAAAATATTTGTGATCTTATTGATTGGCTTAAGCGCTCTGATATTGGCATGTGCCGGAGGGGAAGACTCGCCTGCTCCGGACTCAATGATTAGGGCCATAACAGGGGAGAAAGTTTTTAGAACTAATTCTCCAAAGCCCCGTACTCTTGATCCGCAGCAATGCAATGATGTTGGATGCGCGAGATTTATCGATGAAATATACAGCGGCCTGCTTACATTAGTTCTTGTTCCAAAACAGGAGGCGGAGTTATACGCAAAAGACCATCACGGTTTACCCATGTTGACGGGAGAGGTCATGGAACAAATGCCCTCTTTGTGGCAAAAATGGGCAAAGACGTATCTTAGAGAGCAGGATAGCATGGCCATAGCTCTTGCCCCGGACATCGCGAAGGAAGTTCCTGAATCGAAGTATAATTCCGACGGGACTGTTTCTTATACATTTGAGTTACGCAGGAATGTATTTTTCCACAACGGAAAGCATATGACAGCTCATGACTTCAAGTTCTCTTTCGAGAGGGCCGCGTCTGGAAATTGGCCGGATAGATTTTCGGTCTTTACAATTCCTAATGCCGACTTGTATCTTTCCGATATAGTTGGCGTGCGAGAGCGTATGTTTAATAAGGAGGGGGTAGAAGAAGTGAGTGGAGTGGAAGTCCTTGGCGATTATACGCTCCGCATTACGATCGATGCTCCAAAAAGTTACTTCCTCTGGAAACTTACTTACCCTACAGCGTTTGTTATTGATAAAGACAAAATAATAGATCCCATAACAGGCGAAGTTCAAAAGGAAGACTGGACAGATCCCCCCAACGGAACAGGCCCGTTTAGCGCTGTTCCCGGGAACGAAGAAACCGTTCTTGCGGCAAACAGTAATTTTTATTTGGGAAGGCCGTATCTTGATAAAATAGTATTTAATCACCAAGGCGGGCAGAGCACTATTTTTGCCTATGACGCGGGAGAGGTGGACATAACCGGAGTGGGAACAGATTATCTGCCAAGGACGAAGCCCGAGCACGAAAAATACGATCCCGAATTCGCGAAGCAGTACAGGTCGGGACCATTGTTTGATATTTGGTATGTCGTATTTAACACAGAAAAACCTCCGTTCGACGATCCGGACGTGAGAAGAGCTTTCGCAATGGCATTGGACACAGAAGAGCTTAACGTGATAGGAGAAGGATTGTTTACTCCCGCAGAAAGTATTATTCCTCCGGGAATCACAGGATACGATCAGGATTTGAGAGGCATTCCTTTTGATCCAAAAGGAGCAGAAGAGCTTTTGAAGGGATCGCGTTATTGGGGAACGGAAGAGCTCAAGAGCGTAGAATTTATTCGCGGGGGATCCGGACCGGAGGCAGGCTCTTTTAGCGAAGCAATTCTTGGCATGTGGAGGAAGCATATAGAAAAGCCCCTCGGCATAAGCATAATAGTTGATGAGCCAGCGACAGGCGGAGTTTATCAAAATCGAGTTACTGGCGGAGATTATGAAATAGCCATCGCGGGATGGGTCGCGGATTATCCGGACCCCGAAGACTTTCTTGATTTAAAGCTATACTGCAATCGTATTACCGATCCGATAACCGGCAAAGAAAGGTGCGAACGGGACTATGCCAATAACCATGCTCGTTATTATAATCCGGAATTCGATAGATTGCTTGAAGAAGCAAGAATCGAGCAGGATTTAGAAAAGCGCATCGCGCTGTACCAAGAGGCTCAAAGAATTGCTATAAATGATGTACCATGGATTCCTCTGGTTCACAGCAGAAACAGTATCGCGATAAAACCTCATGTGTCGGGCTACTACCCCGCCCCCATGGTAATTCCGATTTTTAGATTTATAGATATAGTTGAATAAAATAAGCATTAAAATCGTACCATTGTTTAAATGGTACGATTTTTTGTTTTGTAACCTTGACGTAACTGGCTATCTATAGTAAAAAACAGGGTCGTTGGTTCTTTGAGAACAAAATAAAAGAGAACCGAAAAGAGACAAAGGAGGGAACGCGGTGAAATTATTGTATGGAATGGCAGTGTTTTTTGCAGCGATATTTATTGTTGCGTGCGGAGGTGCAAACAAAATTGAGGATAGAGAAACAGAACAAGAAGTAGAATTGCTTTGTAAGCCCGAACAGATAGAAGACATCGATTTTAGAATTTTAAACACCGATACAAGGGTTGTCCTTGAACAAAATTCTGTATCGTGGAAGATGCTTGATCTTGGGAAAGACGAAGAATCTCTCGCGCGTAACGTGAGTACCGCTTTCTTGAATAAACTAAACGTGCCGCTTTCTAATGTGCCGGAATGGTTTACAGAAATGCGGGAAGAGGCTGTTAAAAAGGCGGTTGAGAGCGGTGAACCGGTTGATTACGGCTTTTTGAACGAAGCGCTCGACCGTTTTTTGCAAGACCCTAAATACAGCCAATATAGAGATCCCGAGCAAAAGTTTAAGCTATTTCAGGCGACGAACGAAGGATTCATTAGGGCTATGGGCGACCCTTTTGCGGTTTATATAACACCTAGCATGGTTGAAAGCGTTACTTCTTATACAGGAACTTATTACGGCATAGGATCGAGTATACGAACAAACGAAAACAACGAGTGGGAGTTGTCTCCCATAGGAGAGGGCAACCCGGCTGAATTGGCCGGCATAAAGAGATATGATGTGCTGCTGGAAGTCGACGGCAAGTCTGTCGCGGGGTGCCTGGTATGGCAGATTGTAGAGAATATAAAGGGGAAAAAGGGGAGCAAGGTTAAGTTAACCATTGAAAGAGATGGAAAGGAAATAGAGTTTATTGTTCCAAGGGGCGAAGTTAAAATAGAGCAAGTCCACTCCTGGCCCCATGTTGAATGGGATGATGGCCGGGGAAGCAGCGGGAAAGAGTTGTCGTACAGTTTTCCTTTGAAGACCCGAGATGGAAAAGAAGTTCCGGAAATTGCCTATATAAAACTTGATAGTTTTGAGCTGCAGCCGGCCAAGGATTTTTACCATGTTCTCGCAAATATGCCGTGGGAAAATGTAACCGGCCTCATTATAGATTTACGCAACAATCCCGGCGGACTAGTTTCAAGCGGTATTTCCACAACGGGGTATTTTCTAGAGCCGAATGCCGTGATTTTTAACGAGAGAAACGCAGAAGGCGATCGTAGCGTTCATCGCAATCCCCCCGAAGCGGCGTATGATAAAGAAACGGGTCTTTACTTTATTCCAAATTTGGTTCCGAGAGAGTTGTCCATTGTTTTGCTTGTAAACCAACATTCATATTCTGCCGCCGAACTGTTTTCGGGAGCTCTTCAGGATCACGGCCGCGCTGTATTGGTGGGAGAGCGGACCGGGGGCAAAGGCACAGTAAATATGCATTTTCTCTTAAAAAAAGGCGAATATGGAGCATTGTATATCGCGATAAGACTTTGGGAAACTCCCAACGGAAGGTTTATCGAGCCTTTGTATGAGACAGAAAAAGGCGGGTTGCTGCCGAACGTAGTAGTGGAGCAACCGGTAAGAGGATTTAGCGCAGACAATGATGAAAATATATTCCGGGCCCTAGAAATACTTACGGAAGGAAAGTGAAGAAATGTCGGATACGCAAAAATTTCTGTTATCACAGTTTTTCTGGATTATTTTTCAGGTTTTCATCATATCGCTTGTAATTTTTGTTTTACTTCGTTCTGCTGTTCCGGGCGACGCTCTTCAGGCTCGTTTTAACAAAAGCTCGGAGAAAACATTAGATCAGATCAGACATGAGCTTGGATGGGACAGGAACATACTTACACAGTACGGCGATTACATGTGGGGCTTTGTGAGAGGAGACTTTGGTTATAGTCTTGAATATGATCAAAAAAGCGTATGGGATCTACTGAAGCCGGCGCTATGGAAATCCGTGCAGCTGTCTTTCGCGGCATTTATAATTGGATTCCCGCTTGGTATAATTATGGGACTTCTTGCCGCGCGTTGGTCCGGAACATGGAAGGATCCGGCTTTAATTGGGGTTTTAATGGTGTTTAGCTCAATTCACCCGATTCTATTTGTGCAGTTTCTGATCCTGATTTTCGCTGTTACGCTGGCATGGCTACCCATAAGCGGATGGGGCGGGTTATTTTCGTTAAACACCTCAATTCCTCTTACCGTGCTTGTTTTGCCCGGTCTTGCAAGCGGAGTTCGATTTACGAGGGCGAACGCTCTTCATGTGATAAACGAGGGATACATTCGCACTGCCTACGCGAAAGGGCTTTCGGAAAAGAGGGTTCTTCTAAGGCACGTTTTGCCAAATGCCGCGCATCCCATTTTATATCCTTTGCTGGTAGATCTTCCCATTATATTTATCACGGGATTTTTGTTCGTAGAGATAGAATACGGCATCCAGGCCACGGGGCGCTTAATGCTTGAATCGCTTCGCTCACTTGATTACAACGTAATTTTAGCGGGATCTATTATGATTGCAATAATCGCGCTTATCATGCGCCGAGTCGCGGATATAGCAATAGGAATTCTCGACCCCCGCGCAAGGATTGGTAAGTCATGGCGCTTCTAGAAGTGAAGGGTCTAGATACTTGTTTCAAGACAAGAGAAGAGTTCGTAAAAGTTGTGAAAAATGTTAGTTTTTCGGTTGAAGAAGGAGAAATTGTAGGCCTTGTAGGAGAGAGCGGAAGCGGAAAGACAATAACCGCCCTCTCCGTGATGCGCCTGCTTCCGCCCGGCGCTTATATAGACAGGGGCGAAATTCTATATAAAGGCAAAGACCTTTTCCGAGCTTCAAAGCAGGAGATGAGGCGCATACGAGGATCTCAAATTGGTATGATTTTTCAAGAGCCTGATCTTAATCCGATAATGAACATAGAAAGCCAGCTCAAAGAAATTTTGCCCGGCGCAACCCGCGGGGAACTTGTCTGCCTCTTGGCTAGGGTCGGCATTCCCGACGCAGAGAAGCGCTTGGGGTGCTATCCCTATGAGATGAGCGGGGGGATGAAACAGCGTGTAATGATAGCGATGATGGCTCTGGCGGTCTCGCCAGGACTTCTCATCGCGGACGAGCCGACTACAGCGCTTGATGTAACAGTGCAAGCTCAAATCCTCTCACTCATTACGGGGATTGTACGCGAAAAAAATATGGGGATGTTATTTATAACCCACAACTTGGCGCTTGTGGCGGAATACGCAGACAGAATTCTCATAATGCGCCGCGGGGAGATTGTAGAAGAGAGAGAAGTAGAAGAATTTTTTAAAAATCCCAAAAATCCTTACTCAAGAAATCTTCTTGAGGCAGTGCCGAGGTTAGATCGGTTTCGGGACTTAGCCAGTCGTATAAAGGAAGATGCGCCAGGGGTATTAGAGGCGGACAATCTTTCACTGCACTTTCTTGTATCTCGCGGATTGGGGCCTTTAAAAAAGATAACAGGCAAAGTACGCGCGGTTGATGGTGTAAGTTTTCGGGTTCGCGAGGGTGAAACATTAGGCATAGTTGGAGAATCCGGATGCGGTAAAACAACCCTTGCTCGTTTGATATTGCGGCTTGTTCCCAATGGCGATATTGTAAGAGACGGCGCTGTAAATATAGCTTACGGCAACGAGATTAAAGATTTGCGGAAGAACGCGCAAATTGTATTCCAGGAAGCTCAAGACGCGCTTAACCCCAGGAGATCGGCTGGTGATTTGGTGGTTGAGGGGCCTCTGATTCAAAAATTGATTAACGTGTATGAATGTGAAAGCAAGGCAAAAGAACTTTTTAATCTTGTGGGAATTGACCCCGAGTCTATACGCAGATTTCCCTCGCAGTTTTCAAGCGGACAGCGTCAGCGCATTGCCATAGCAAGAGCGCTTGCCTCCGAGCCTAAAATTCTTATAATGGACGAGCCGGTGGCATCGCTTGATGTATCAGTGCAGAAAGAAGTTATAGATCTTTTACTTGATTTAAAGAGCAAGTTGTCGCTTACGTGTATTATGATTTCGCATGATATAGCTCTTGTAAAAGATATAGCAAACAGAATTGCGGTTATGTATCTTGGAAAAATAGTAGAAATGGGACCGGCAAGGGAAATAGTTGAAAATCCGCTTCACCCATACACCAAGGCGTTAATTTCAGCAGTGCCCATACCGGATCCAAAAAGAGCAAGAGAAAAGAAGCGTATCGTATTGAAAGGAGAAATTCCTTCACCGCTTGAAGTTCCTTCGGGGTGCAGGTTCCGCACGCGCTGCCCATTTGCTACGGAGCTTTGCGCGGATAAAGAGCCAGAGTTTATAGAATACGAACCGGATCATTTCGCGGCTTGCCATTACGCGAATGAAATCCTTGAATTCGCTCAGGATAAATAAAACAAGCCCCCGACTATAGTCGGAGGGCTTTTAGTTTTTTTTATAAAATTAACTAATTAAGGTCTACCAATATATCTTCATAATCAAGCCTAGGGAAAGAATCAGGGTCTTCAGCAAGACATTCGAAAAGATACCGATTGCAGCAATGTGAGTTTGCATCTTCGACAAATGTACTCAATTTGCCAAAGTCATCTTTTATTTCTTCAAGCGCAAGGTCTATATCAAAGCCCTGAGGGACAAAGATACCAAATATAAATTCTATGCCATCAAGGAATTCGTCTTGGTCTGTTATTAACAGATAGGTACCGCGGTCAGATTTAATTAAAAATAGACCCGAAAGATTAGTTTCTTTCGCGACAGGACACAGTATGATTCCTCTTTGGTCGGGCGAGCTAGCATGCCCGCCTATTATTTCAATAATCTCGTAGACAGTTCCATCCAGGTAACCATTTCTGTCGCACAGCATATCAGTATCTTCCCCCAAAACTATTTGTAGGCTACAATGTACTTGTTTTATGATAACATCTTTAGAAGGAGAAATAAAGTATATAGGAGAGGTTTTTCTTGAAATTTTTTGCGATGATATTGGATATAAAGTTTTCTGTCCGCGGCGTACGCTTGGAGCTTATTCTATTGGAGAGAGGGCAAATATTTTTACGCATCTGCACGTTAGGGAGAACATCATGGATTTATACGGCTTTAAAACTCGCGATGAGCGGGATTTTTTTGAAATGTTAATTAGCATTTCAGGCATCGGTCCCAAAAGCGGCATGGGTATTATACAAGCCGCGCCGCTAGATTTATTAAAAAAGGGAATTGTCTCCGGCGACATGTCCGTTTTGACCAAAGTATCAGGCATAGGCCCAAAAACCGCGCAGCGTATAATTATTGAACTAAAGGGCAAACTTCCCGAGGTGACGAGCGGATCTGATGGAGAAAGCTTGCGGGAGGGGGGAGATGTGATAGAAGCGCTAGTCGGGCTTGGCTATAGCCGATCCCAAGCACAGTCCGCTTTCCGAGAAGTACCGGAAAATGTAAAAGGCGTGGAAAATAAAGTAAAAGAGGCGTTGAAAATTCTGGGGAAGTAAAAGCCGGCTGCTCAATATGGACTTGTGCGTAGTTTTTGTTACTATATGAATATGCGATTTAACGCAGTATACAAAAAAATAGATAATTGGTATGTGGCATGGGTTGAAGAAGTGCCTGGGGCGAATACGCAAGGCAGGACATTAAAAGAGGCGCGAGAGAACTTACAGGAAGCGCTCGAGTTAATCCTTAGGGTAAATAGAGCGATTTCTCGGAAAGAATTCAAGCAGGGAAGCTATGTTAGAGAGCCAATTATGGCTTCTCGGTAACTTTAACTTTCATGAAGAGACGTCAATTAACAACGCATCTCACGGATCAGGGATGCTTTTTGATTAGAGAAGGCAGAAAGCATAGTGTATTTTTAAACCCCGAAAACAGATATACATCAACAGTCCCCAGACACAGGGAGATTAATGATTTTTTAGCAAATAAGATATGCAAGGACTTACAAATAAAGAAGATCAAGCAAAAATAAGTCATTTTTTACAATCCCAGGGATGGGAGGAGTTTCAGAAATCAGTAGGAAGGAAGGTTTGGCGTGTTGACGGGGTTCTTGTTATAAAGATGCCGCTTGGTTTTAGAAAGAGTTATTTGTATGCCGGAGGCATAAATTTTCAATTTTCAATTTTCAATTTTCAAAATTTTATTAAAGAGATTAGTAGGCTTGCGAAGCAAGAAAATGCGATATTTTTTAAGCTTGAGCCGATGCTTGCCCCGCGAAGCCTCGGCGAAGTGGGGAGCGATTATCCAAATTTGGCAAATGAATTGCTCGGGGCCGGTTTCAAAAAATCAAAAAAAGAGGTTCAGCCGCAGAGGACTATAATACTTGATATAACAGAGTCGGAAGAGCAGATTCTTGCGGGAATGCATAGTAAAACGAGGTATAATATAGGATTAGCTGGAAGGCATGGCGTAAAATTTTCAATTTTCAATTTTCAATTTTCAAACACTTTTTGGGAATTATTACAAAAAACGGCGGAACGGGATGAGTTTAATACGCATAGCAGGGATTACTATAAAAGACTACTGGACATGCCCAACGTAAAATTATTTGCGGCAGAATATCAAAATAAAATCATTGCCGCGAATATTGTTATATTCCACGGCGAGCGCGCGACATATCTTCACGGCGCATCTGATTATGAATATCGTAACTTTATGGCGCCATATTTACTGCATTGGGAGGTAATAAAGTATGCGAGAGATCATGGTTTTACCGAGTATGATTTATGGGGCATAGACGAAAAAAAATGGCCCGGAGTAACGCGATTTAAACGGGGTTTCGGGGGGAAAGAGATTAATTATATAGGATCGTATGATTATGTTTTTCAACCATTTTGGTACGCTATGTACAAAGTGCGCCAGAGTTTAAAAAAATAAAATGTGGTTAATTTTATCTTTACTCGCGTACACACTCTTCGCCGGAGCAACTATCACCGATAAATATCTTCTCGCTCGGCCCATCAAAGATGCACGAGTGTACGCGTTTTATACGGGAGTATTAGGCTTTTTTGCTTTTGCATTGGTTCCTTTCGGGTTTGATATCCCTAGTCCCATAATTATTTTTTTTGGAATTTTGGCGGGAATAATATTCATAGTGGCTCTGTTTTTGTTTTTTTCAGCGCTAAGAATAGGCGAGGTTTCCCGGGTGGGAATTTCGCTTGGCGGATTAACCCCGTTTTTCACATTGCTTTTTGTATATATAGGAACCGGAAACGCGCCCAACCCCGCCCAATTTATCGCCTTTTTGCTTCTTATGGGAGGGAGTCTCATAATTATTTTTGAGAGATTATCAAAGCTGGTTTACAATCTCGAAAAACTTGGCCTTGTGCTGGCGTCATCTTTTTTATTTGGACTATATTTCACCATAGCAAAATTTTTGTTTGACACTCAGTCTTTTATCAGCGCGTTTATTTTTATTAAGATTGGCGGGGCATTATTCGCGCTATTATTTCTACTCTCGCCAAGTGTTCGAAAAATGCTTTTTAAGCATAAAAAGTCGCTATCCCCCAAGATCGGAAAGATATTTGTCGCAAAGAATGCCGCAGGAGGAGTGGCCGCTCTTTTATTGCATCTTGCAATCTCTACTGCGCGTTTCGGAGAAATAGCTCTTATAAACGCACTTCAAGGAGTGCAGTTTGCCCTGGTGTTTCTCATGGCAATATTTTTAACAAGAAAATATCCGAAAATTATAAAGGAAGAAATGAGCTTACAGGATATTATTGTAAAGGCTGTGGGAGCGGGATTAATAATAATTGGAGTAGTTATGTTAGCGGTAGCTTAGTGTTTAATTCACCTAATTCACCAGCTTGAAAATTCACCTAATTGTCTAATTCACCTAATTCACCTAATAAAATATCAAATAGCCAAATGCTAAAATAATTTTTGAATTTGACCTTGTGGAATTTTATTAGGTGAATTAGAAATTAGGTGAATTAGGTGAATTTTTAAACTAGTGAATTAGAAATTAGCATTCTTATGAGAATCTTAAAACTTTGTGCAATCGGCACAATACTGTTTATAGCAGGCGTAGTTTTTGTCTTCGCCTTATATCCCGCGCAGCCGGCTGAAGAAACTAAATTCGGCGTTACTTTCAGCAGGGCGCAAGCCGAAGGATTCGGCTTAGACTGGCAAGAGACATATGTAGATATACTGGATGATTTAGGGGTGAAGAATATTCGCCTTTCCGCTTATTGGAATGATATAGAACCGGAAAATAATGAATATAATTTCGAAATCCTTGACTGGCAAATAAGCGAGGCTAAAAAGCGAGACGCGAAGATTTTACTCGCGATAGGCCGAAAGCTTCCTCGTTGGCCCGAATGCCATATTCCAGAATGGGCCGCAGGTCTTTCTCGTGAAGATCAGAATTCTGCTGTTTTAGATATGCTTGAAAAAGTAATCATACGCTATAAAAATGAGCCGGCTATATGGGCGTGGCAGGTGGAAAACGAGCCCTTGTTCCCATTTGGAATTTGCCCAAGCATAGATAGGGAATTTTTTGAGCAAGAAGTATTATTCACTCGCGCTCTAGATTCATCAAGGCCTATAGTTACGACAGACAGCGGAGAGCTTAGCTTTTGGGTGGCTTCCGGCTCACAGGGCGATATATTTGGCACCACTATGTACAAAGTCGTAAGGGGCAGAGGCATAGGGCTTTTTACTTATGACTTTGTTCCATCGGCGTTTTACCGCAAAAAAGCAGCAATTCTTAAAAAACTTTTGCCTAACATTAGAGATATAATAGTAGTTGAGCTTCAAGCCGAGCCTTGGACCGCGGGGATTCCAGTTACTGTAGATACATTGGATAAGCAGTTTAAGCTATTTGGCATAGATAGATTTAAAAATCATATTCAGTATGCCCGCGACGTGGGATATTCTCAAACTTATTTATGGGGCGTAGAGTGGTGGGCCTGGCTCAATAAAGAAGCAGGACATCCGGAATTCTGGGAAGAGGCGGAAAAGTTATTTTAGGCAATCGCGGATGCGATTGCCTTTTTAATTTTGCGTTTTTAATATAGGATGAAACAGTAAAATTAAATTAAATGAGAAACGCTATAAAAAAATTACTACCCGATTTTTTACTGGGCGTATATTATATATTTTGGCCGTTTTTGGGTGCGTTGATATATAGATTTCCCGGAAAAAATAAAAATATAAAGATTATCGGGATAACAGGCACTAATGGCAAGACCACGATTACGCATCTTGCCACGGACATATTAGAAGCGGCCGGATATAAAGTAGCGTCTATTTCATCGCTTAGATTCAAAATAGGGAATAAAGAATACAAAAACGAACTTAAGATGACAATGCCAGGCCGCATGAAGATACAGAAGTTTCTACGGCAAGTAGTAAACGCTGGGTGTAGATATATTGTTATAGAAGTAACATCAGAGGGCATAAAGCAACATAGGCATGAATTTATTAAATTCGATGTCGCAGTATTTACGAATCTTACACCGGAGCACATAGAGTCGCATGGGTCTTTTGAAAAGTATAAAGAAGCCAAAGGCGAGCTTTTTAAAATAGCGAAGACTGCAATAATAAATTTGGACGATGAAAATGCGGAATACTTTGCGGGGCTTTGCAAGGGCGAGAAGCGGGGCTACGCAATTTTCAATTTTCAATTTTCAAATTTTCAAGTACTCAAAGCCAGCGATATCAACCTTGAATTATCATTGTTGGGTGAGTTTAATTTATATAATGCCCTAGCTGCGGCTTGCGTGGGCTTGTCGCAGGGGATTGATATAAAAATTATAAAACAGGTGCTAGAAAGAGAAAAAAGCATTCCCGGAAGAATGGAAGTCGTTGTTCGCGAGCCATTTCCCGTAATAGTAGATTATGCGCACACACCGGACGCCCTGGAAAAGGTTTATAAAACAATATTAAGTCTTAAATTTAGATCCGTAACTCTCCCCCCTAGCCCCTCCACAGACTATAATATAGTCTGGGGAGGGGGAGCGCGCGAAGACATTCCATTAATGATCTGCGTACTTGGCGCGGCTGGCGGGGGTCGCGACAAATGGAAAAGACCGGAAATGGGTAAAATCGCGGCACAGTACTGCGATGAGATTATTCTTACCGACGAGGATCCGTATGACGAGTCGCCGCAGGGGATATTAGAAGATATCGAAAAGGGGATCCCATACTACATCCTACATTCTGCATACTACAGAAAGATATTGGATCGTCGCCAAGCAATAAAAAAAGCCTTACAACTGGCAAAGCCCGGAAACACGGTGATAATCACCGGCAAGGGCGCGGAGCCGTGGATGATGACAAAAAATGGCAAAGTGCCGTGGGACGATAGAGAAATAGTAAAAGAAGAAATTTCAGCCCTAGGCTGATCCGCCTTTGGCGAAGAGAAACTAGGAAATTATTTTTATTTTCTTCTCCCTTTCCTTGAGAATTTTCGGAAGCCTCACCGTTAAGATCCCATCTTTAAGAGAGGCCTCTGTTTTGTCGCTGTCTATTTCGCTGGGAAGTATTACCGAGCGTGAAAATGTGCCCCAATAGCATTCTTGGTAGAAATAATCTTCTCCCTTGACTTTTTCTTCGTTATGTCGAGACCCTCTTATATTTACAGTGTTGTCTTCTACGCCAACATCCAAATCTTCCGGCTTTACTCCGGCTATTGTAGATTTTATAACTATTTCTTTCGGCGTTTCATATACATCAATCGCAAGCTGACCCTCCGGTATATTTGTGACATTTTCTTCTTCTGTCGCTTTTTCTTTGTGAAGGCGCAGCTTGGATGATAATGTTTTTGTCGGTTGTTTCTTCGCGCTAGCAAGCTGAGCAATTGTAACGGGCTCATCTTCTGGTTCTGGAGACTCTCCGGAGAGCTCGTCTTCAATTACCATTTGTTCGTCTTCAGCCTCGGGCGTAACTTGAGGCGACTCTACTTCTTCTGGTTCTGGAGTGATGGGTTCGTTTACATCTTCGGCTTGGTCGGTTTCATTTTTACTTTCCTCTTCAAATAGCTCTTCCTCCTCTGGCATCTGAAGAGACCCCGTGAGTCTTTTGAAAAAATTAGACATGAGTATGATGCAAACCTACGAATGATATGCGAATCCGCAAATTATTTGTGGGTTAACATTTCACTCTTCGACTTGCGTTATAGACTTTGTTTTAGAAAGTTTTTTTAAAAATATAGAAATTGCGGTTGCCGTAGAAACTATCATCAATGCAACAGGAAATATAAACGCAAAATTTTGTTCTAGCCGTACTATAAATATATTATAAAGCCCGTGTAAAATTATGGCAAGTATAAAACCGTGGATAAGTAGGAGGAATGATTTTTGGGGCTTGCGAAGCGAAAGTGCAAGGTAGTAGCCGATAGTCGCGGAGGCAAGGACATGCAGGAGCGTGGCACCAAGAAATCTAGAGAAAGCTATATTTAGCGTTGAGGCGAAATCTTTATCAAAGAGAGGAGTCAAGAGAAAAATATTTTCTATTGCCGCGAATCCAAGCGCTGAAATAATCATATAGATCATCGCGTCAATAGGTTCGTCTAGCTGGATTGTCCGTTTAAAAACTCTGAAATAAACAACCAAAAATTTTAAGAGCTCTTCGGTTAGCGCTATTACAATGAAATATAGTATAGATGTATATACTAGGGGGGGCAGCGAAAGATAGTCTAATACGCCGATTGATAAATTTTCAATAAGTATCGCGGGAAACGCCATCAGCATTCCCCAGATAAACACGCTAAGTATCATGTATTTTGGTTCGGGGTGTTTGTCTTTTCGCAGATACCAAAGAAGCCAGATTATGCTGGGAAGAAGAGCAAGCGCAATGTAGACAGCGTATAGCATATTGGACTGTGTAAGATTCACTATGGGCGAAAATTCACCTAATTGTCTAATTCACCTAATTCACCTAATTCGCCTAATAAAATATCAAATAGCCAAATGCTGAATGACAAAATGATTTTTAGGTTTGGCCTTTTGTATTTTAGTTTTTATTAGGTGAATTAGAAATTAGGTGAATTAGAAATTTTTAGCTGCTGTCATTTGTTATATTTTGGCCAATCCTCCACGAGCAGAAGTTTTTTTCCGTTAATGGGCAGGGTGCCATATATTTCTTCTGTAATAAACGGTATAAACGGATGCAATAGCTTTAATGTTTCTATGAGTACATAGAGAAGTACCTCTTCGCTTTTGACTGGCGCCTGCCCGCCGTAGCCTTGGCGAAGGTGGGAATTTTGAATTTTGAATTTTTCAATGTATATATCAGCAAAATCGTGCCATACAAAGTCATATAGCGCGTGCGACGCATGGCCTAGTTCATAACTCTCTAGATACTTGTTTACGGATTTTGTAGTTTTTTTGAGTTGCGAAAGTATTTTTTTATCGGTAGGTTTTTGGAATTTGGAATTTGGAATTTGGAATTTGTTTGAAAATTGAAAATTAGAAATTGAAAATTGAATAAGCGCATATCGAGCGATGTTCCACAATTTATTACAAAACTTTTTCCCAGCAATAATATGATCCTCGGTGAATCTTATATCCTGGCCGCCCATTGCCTGGTATGCTATACCAAAACGGGTTGCGTCTGCGCCATACTTTTCTATAAGTTGCAAGGGGTCTATTCCCGTGCCAAGAGATTTTGACATTCTCTGTCCTTCTTTTGTGAGTACTGTTGCATGTATTATAACATCGCTGAAGGGCTTTTTACCCATAAACTCATAAGACGAAAATATCATCCTAGTTACCCACAGGTTTATTATACCCCGATCTGTAGATAACACTTGCGTAGGAAAAAAAGTTTTTAGATCTTTAGTTTTTTCAGGATATCCCAATGTCGCAAACGGCCATAACGCCGACGAGAACCACGTATCTAAAACATCGTTGCTTTGCTGCATTTCGCATCTATTGCATTGCAGGCACTTTCCAGGCGGCTGTTTAGAAATTAAAAATTTGAAATTAGAAATTCCTTCCTGTCTGTTTTTGCAAAACCAGACAGGAAGGCGATGGCCCCACCAGAGTTGCCTGGAAATGTTCCAGTCTCTTATATTTTTTAGCCAGTCAAAATATATTTTTTCCCAGCGCTTCGGTATAAATTTAATCTCGCCGCTTTTTACAGCGCGAATCGCAATTTTTGTAAGTTCGTCCATTTTCAAAAACCATTGCATATTCGCAAGTGGTTCTATAACGGAGTTGCATCTATAACAATGGGGGACTTTGTGGGTGAAATCGTCTATTTTCTCTATGAGATTTTGTCTTCCAAGTTCTTCTATGATTTTTTCCCGGCACTCTTTAACTTTTAGTCCGTTGCATAAAAGACCAGCTTTTTTAGTCATATAACCTCTTTCGCTGATTATTTTGTACTGCGGCAATTTATTACGTTGCGCTATTTCCCAGTCATTAAAATCGTGAAGCGGAGTTACTTTTACCGCGCCAGTTCCAAACTGCGGGTCCACTGATTTATCTGCTATTATAGGAATCTCTCGGTTCTGAATGGGCAAGACAGCTGTTTTGCCAATTAGATTTTTGTATCTAGGATCTTTTGGATTCACGGCCACAGCCGCGTCTCCAAGTAACGTTTCAGGCCTCGTTGTAGCAACAGTAATATAGTCAGGTAATTTCAGATTTTTATCTGTAATTTTTATTTTTTCATTTTGATTTTTTATTTTGAGCAAGTAGCGAATATACCAAAGTTTTCCGTTCTCTTCTTTATGTTCCAGTTCTAAATCAGATAGCGATGTCCCGCATCGCACGCACCAATTCACTACGCGAAGCCCTCTATAAATCCAGCCCTTATTATAATAATGCATAAACGCTCCCTCCACCGCCTTAGTATACTCCTTATCCATAGTAAAGCGCGTACGGGACCAGTCGCACGAAGCGCCCAGCTGTTTTAACTGGTCAAGGATTATATTTCCGTACTGCTCTTTCCATTTCCAGACTTCTTCTAAAAATTTTTCTTTTCCCAAATCAAAACGCGATTTGCCCTCTTTTTTCAATTTTTGTTCCACTTTGTTTTGGGTAGCGATTCCGGCGTGGTCGGTCCCCGGAAGCCAAAGCGTTTTGTATCCCTCCATTCGTTTTTTACGAATTATTACATCCTGAATTACTGCATTTAGGGCATGTCCCATGTGGAGCTCTCCTGTCACATTTGGCGGGGGAATAACAATGCTAAATGGTTTTTTATGCCTTTTAGGAAGTTTATCCGGATTAAAAAAACCGCTCTTTAGCCAGAGTTTATATATTTTTTGCTCGGTGGTTTTCGGATCGTAAGCCGTAGAGAGTTCTTTAGGCATATTCGTATTATCGCACTTAATTTTTTAGCCAGAAAGACTTGACAAAAGTTTATTCAGGATGTATAATAGAGGCATACATTTTGGACGACTGCTTGCGGTCGTCCATTTATTTTATCTTCAAATTCCCATCCGCTCGCAGTGTTTTCCAGCGGGTTAAGGTTGCGCGGTTTCTATGAAAATATGCCGCCGCGGCGATCATGGCGGCGTTGTCGGTTGAAAGTTTAGTATCCGGTATTAAGTATTTACTATCAGGTATTTCAGACTTTATTTTTTCCCGGAGCTGCTTGCGCAGTTTTTTATTTGCGGCCACGCCCCCCGCCAGTAAAATAGTTTTTGAGTTATAATTCTTCGCGGCGTTTATTGTTTTTGATATTAAAACGTCGACAGCCGCTTGTTGGAACGAAGCGGCTATATCTGCCTTAGTTTTTTTATTTATTTTTTTCAAATCACCTTCTTTTACAACTTCGTTTGTTTTTTTATTGAGCAGTTTTTTTATTTGGTAGAGTACAGACGTTTTAAGCCCTGAAAAACTAAAGTTGTAGTCGCCGGACGTCATCATCGGCCGCGCAAAATTAAATGTTTTTGAGTTGCCCTTTTCGGCAAGCCGCGATATTTCCGGTCCCCCGGGAAAACCAAGCCCGAGCATTCTTGCGACCTTATCAAACCCTTCTCCAGCCGCGTCGTCTACTGTCTCACCGAGTAATTTATATTTATTTATATCTTTAACTAAAATCAGCTGAGTATGCCCCCCCGATACCGCCAAGCACACGGCGGGAAAATTAGAAATTAGAAATTTAAAATTAGAAATTCTGCTAATTTTTTGTTCCAAAAAATTAGCAGCGATGTGTCCTTCCATATGATCTACGCCTAGCAACGGAATATTCCACCAATAAGACAACGCGCGTGCAAAATTTACCCCCGCCCAAAGCGCCGGCTCCAGCCCCGGTCCATGAGTTACCGCGATAAGGTCTATTCCGGGTTTTTTAATTAAGGCAATTTTTTTTGTAAACTGCTCTAAAAGTTGCGGTTCTCTCTTGAGTATTTTTTGCGGTATTTGAAAATTGGAATTTGAGAATTGTTTGAAAATTGAAAATTGAAAATTGAAAATTTCAAACATCTTCGCTTCTCGTAAAGCTTTTTTTAAAACGGGAACCAAGTTTTTTTGATGTTCTCTTTTAGCAAGCGCTGGCACTACTCCTCCGTACTTTCTATGTACTTTAGTTTGCGAAGAAACTATATTAGAAAGTACTTTAAAGAGAGGAATTTTACTTCCGCTTATAGTCCTAATTTCTATGATTGCGACGCACGTATCGTCGCAGCTTGTTTCTATGGCAAGAATTTTCATGACGCAGCCAGTATAGCAGAATCTTGCGTTAATTCAATAAAAATGGCAAAGTAGTACTTGGGTTAAGCGGTTTAGAAATTAGAAATTTGAAATTAGAAATTCCGCCCGAGCGATAGCGAGGTGCGGCAAGGCCCCATCGTCTCCCCCTTCGCTCTCCTTGCGGTCGAGCTTCGGGAGGACAAGTAGCGTAGTTCTATGCATTGCTTGCCCCGCGAAGCTCTGTCGTTAGACAGAGCGAAGTAGGGGCCCCATCGTCT
>CAYVZN010000001.1:0-19923 GCA_964456125.1 uncultured Candidatus Saccharibacteria bacterium | reverse complement strand
GCTTGCCCCGCGAAGCTCTGTCGTTAGACAGAGCGAAGTAGGGGCCCCATCGTCTCCCCCTTCGCTCTCCTTGCGGTCGAGCTTCGGGAGGACAAGTAGCGTAGTTCTATGCATTGCTTGCCCCGCGAAGCTCTGTCGTTAGACAGAGCGAAGTAGGGGCCCCATCGTCTAGTGGTTCGGACATTGGATTTTCATTCCAAAAACCGGGGTTCAATTCCCCGTGGGGCTACTGTAAATCCCAGCATTTGTTGCTGGGATTTTGTTAATAACTATATTTGGTTGGCCGCGAGCCATTCATTATGCCACGAGGACGGCCACCATGACTTATCCTTTCTTCTTTCTCGCCCTTAAGTATTTCTGGTTTGTGTTGAGAGACGTCTTTGAGGTATCCGCATTGCAAGCAACTTATAAACTTTCCGTACCTGTCACTATCTTCAAATAGATCACCATGGCATCTAGGGCATTTTTTAAAAAAGAACATGTTTATCCTCCTTAAGATCTCTGGAATAGTGTACTGTGATGTTATATCTTGTAACTATCATAATTTCTAAGATTAGTCAAGTTTTTTCGCAGTTTTTTGTTGAATAACTATTCACAAAAATAAATGAGCCCATATGGCTCATTAAACGCGGCTGATATTTTTTGATGCTTTGTACTACTATGCTACTATGTTTAACATCGGATGTTAAACATAGGTTAGTTGATATTTTTTGATGCCTTGTAAACATTAAGAGTTTTCCATGCGGCAAGCGACGCGATGAAATAAAAGGATGCCCCGGTAAAAAAGAGCGCCTGAAATCCAAAATATGTAATTATGGGCCCTGCAAGAATACCCCCAATTCCATAAAAGATGTTAAATACTGCGGTAGTGACTCCCCACTCAAATCCCTCCTTGTCTTTGTCCATATATTTACTTTGTACAAGAGATCCTGCAGGCATGGTTAATCCGCTCGTTACCCCGTGTATTAATTGAAGAACATACAGGTGCCATGGGAATACCGCAAAAGCTATGAAGAGTAGATAAAAGACTCCTGTGACTTGCCGCATGATAAAGAAGTAGAACGGCAATAGCTCGCTTTTTGATGAATGACGATCAAGCAGTTTTCCCCCGACAAGATTTGCAACGCCTTGCACAAGGGGTGATACGCCAGCCGCAATGCTTGCAACCTGAATATTCCCGCCTCTAATATTCTCCGAAGCAAAAATTGCAATAAAAGGGATTACAAAGCCAAGGGAAAGGGAACTCGCGCTGTTAGTTGCAAAAAGAAACTTCATTACAGGGTTGAAAGGAATCGAAAAACGGCGCATTATTGCCTCCTTTCGGCATCGTACGCAAATAAAGGAACTAACAGCCATTTATACGTTAACGGATGTAATTTGTAAATGCTTGCTTGATACTAGGCCCGGCTTTTTCGCCTTTTTGATTTTGTGTTATACTGTAACTATGACCAAGATGTTGCTAGTTATAGTGATTATATTTTTGCTCTTTGCTTTTATGGCCCTTGCATTTTTGACGACTAGATATATTGATAAACTTAGAAAATGCCATCTCGGAGCAGAAGATATCCACTGTCATTGGGTATGGGAAGAGTTGCACATTCATTAGTCGGACGACCTGTAGACGTTTAACGTCTACAGGAAGGAGGTAAAAATGACAGTACTGAAGTTTTTTATGGTTCTTTTTAAAGCAATATTTTTTTTCGTGTCGGTTATTATATCTGCGTCGGTCGCAGGGCCGATTGCTTTGGTTATGTGGCTTGTGAATTCAAGGCCGGGATATAAGAGCTATTTTGAGGATACCTTCGTCAATGTTATGACCGTGATCTTTCCGGGATTCAGATTTAAGGGATAATTTTTAAAGCCAGATTATTCTGGCTTTTGTTTTTGTGTTTTATGGTTAGAGAGTTATACAAATGCAACACGGCCGTGTTGCATTTGTATAACTCTACTTTGCTCAAGTAGGACATTATCATTTTGTAGAGACAGGAGAGACAAGGAGAGACAGGAGAGACAGGAGAGACACTCTTGTTGTGTTTTTAGTAACCTTCGTGTTACTGTGATTAGCTGAAGTAAGTTCAGTTAATTTGATCTTTGAAAAACAAAAAGGAAAGGAGTTGCTTTATGAATTCCATCGGAAAAATTTCTAGGAATGTATTATGGTTTTTGCGTCCGGAAGATATTGGTAGGTTCGCGGTCTTCTACGTTGTATATGTAACTATCGGGACGCTTGCGCTTATGGCGCAAGGGGCGGGCATTTTTGCAGCTTTTGGGCTGACGTTCGCGATCGGCATTATCTTGACCGCCATGATAAGCGCTACGCGCCCTATGCAACGCTTTGAAAAGGAAGCGGGAAATGACAAGCCCTTGGCTTGGCGTTTGCTTTTTGGTCCGTTGCGGTTTAGCGGAGAGGATGATTCAGAGCCGCCTAAATCCGGCGATGGGCCCTCTTCTGGAGTTGAAAATGAAGAATTTAACAAAAGGATGCGAAAGAATCAAATTGAGTCCAGAAAGCGAGCCACGAAAAAGATGCACGACAAGGTTATACATACGAGCCTTATCGTGGCGATTTACTGTTTGCTTTACTGGTTTGCCTCGGATAGCATTTCCGGTTTCTTTTCTTCGTTATTCGGATCTGGCGGCCTTTCCGCGGGCTCTGGATTTGGCGCACCTGGCGATATTTCATTTGAAAACCCCAAAGAACTTTTTATTTTTGGATTGATAACGCTCGTTGTTTTTTGGTTTGTACTCATTGTTCATCTTCCAAGATGGCTGGTTTTTATTTTGCTTGTGGGCATGTCGGTTATGCGCATAGTCCTTTTAATGTTTGGAGCTATGTCTTCAATGTGGATTATGAACATTGTTATGCTGCCGATTTTCTACGGACTTATGATGGTTTTTATGTTCGGCAGTATTATATGGCCGTTTATCCAGCCGATAAAATTTTTTGCGCGGGGCGACGCCTCTTGGGCGACTCCAAAGGGCTCTATGCGCGGCCAGCCCGAAGCGCGGGCAATTGTTGAGACAGAGCTCGCTAAGTTCAGCGACTACGCAGAAGGAAAAAGCAAGCGGCGACCTACGCGAGGCATGGTTTTTGAAGGACCTCCGGGCACGGGAAAGACATTACTTGCCAAAGAGATCGGTACAGAGTACAACCTCGCTTTCATCATGGCAGATGGAGCCGCTTTGTCAGGCGCTCCGCTTGTTAATTTGATTGTGGAATACTGGCTTAAGCCGAAGGCGAATAAGTTCGCGGATGAGTATGGCGGCGCTGTATTTTTTATAGACGAAGGAGAGGTGTTGTTTGGAGTGCGGCAGGGTATGGGCGGCGGATTAACTCCCATGAGCGGGATCCGCGATGTGTGGGATGTTTTGCCTTACGACAGTATTGGATGTACTTCAAGTTGCGGAATTATGTATGACTCTAACCAGGCTCGAGAGCGTTTTTGGCAATTAAAATCTTCCCTTTCTCTCGGAAAGGACCCGGAAAGTTATACGCATAAATTTTTCTTGCCTATAGGAATGGGCGGATCTGGCGGGGCTATTTTTCCTTTCCTGACATGGCTTGACGGAGTTGGAAGTCCTCCATTTTCGGAAACCTTAAAGCGGCGGATCGTGAACGATTTTCTTGATGGATTGTTGGTTATTCCTCCGAATATTCCTTTTACTCAAATTCCTCTGCGTTTTTCTCCAGCCAAACCTAAATACCACAACATTTTGTTTATCATCGCGACCAATAGGGCCTTTATGCTTGACCCCGCCATTAGGCGGCCGGGGCGATTGGGCGTAAGCGCTCGATTTAAGACGCCTAACCTTGAATCAAGAAAAGATATTATAAGCTTATACATCGCTAAAGCGGACAAAGATGGTTTGGTGCACCCTGAATTGCTAAAAGAAGAAGCAATCGCGGAATTCGCTCGCGCCACAAGCGGCATGAGCCCCGCTGAAATCGAAGCAGCTATAAATACTGCCTATGATGTGCGCGCTACGCATGTAAATAATATGAAGCGTATAAAGGCGTTGGTTGATCTCGGAGTTTCTCTAGACAATCTTCTTGAGGCGGATCGCAAATATTGGCTTCGTTACGAAGAAGAGCTAAAAAATGAAACCTGGGACGATGATCGGGCCGACATGCGTTCTCTTCTGGAGGCACGCAACGCCCTTATCTATGGAAAGGCGGATCCGGGACTTACCACGGCCGAACACCGCGAGCAGACCGCGCTCCATGAATACTGGGGGCACTTAATTGTTTTGAAGGCGGCGCTTGGAGATGTAATGCGTCCATCTGTTATTTCAGTCATGCCGCGCGGAAACTCGCTCGGCATGGTGTCGCATATCCCCGTAGAAGAGCGCGATCCGAAGCCGCAACGTTTCTATGAAGGATTAATGAGAGTATCTGTGGGATCAACAGTCGCCGAAAGGTTTTTCCTTGGCGAAAATCAGCCCGGAGTATCAGGCGATCTTGAAAACGCCACGCGAATTGCGTGTTTTATGGCTGGCAAAGCAGGCATGAGTCCATATAAATGCGCCAAAGCCGATAAAAAGAGGTTTGTGGAAATCGGAGAATCCCTTATTTCGGTTTCCGACGGAACAGTAGCTTATATAAATCCATTCGCGAAAGATTTCGTTGAGAGAATCTTATCAAACGGACGTTCGCGAGAACGCGTAGCCACGATGCTCGGGCAGGCCTTTGTTGATGATTATCGGCTTATCCGCGCTAATGTTGGGGAAAATTACGAATTTCACAAAGAAGTTATCGCGGAACTCCTTAGAGTAGATGAACTGGGTGGCGCGAAACTTGAATCTATTTGGAATAAGCTGGGTGAAATACTGGTCGCTTGGGACACGTTCGAAGAAGAGCAGAGTTCTTTGTGGCCGGATAAAATAGAGAAGGTAGAAAATTACTTCTATAATCCCAAGAGAAAGAATGAAATAGAGGAGGTATTAGCGCAATGAAACGCCTCCTAAAAAACGGGGTCTATCTTGCCGCGATTGTTGCCATTATTGTTCTGGCATCGCGCATGTATGATACGGGAAGATCCGACGGGCAATGCCAGGAAAATATTAAAAACGCGAGCTTCCCGGGCACGAATCCAGACGAAAAAATAGCTTACCTTGCCGATTGCATCAATATTGTGTACGGCGAAAATATTTCTGTTTCGGGCAGATATGATCTCCAGGGGAATTTTGTTGAATATGGGATTCACTTGGATTTCACGCGGGCCATCGAGCCGGGTGAATTTATAATTTTAACGGAAATAGAAAAAAGAGGCATTGGAGAGCTCGCCATGACAACCGCGAAACTTCTTGTGCCGGTTGATATGGAGGGTACGGTATATGAGGGCGTAGGAATTAGCGGAATGGCAATAATTGTAAGCACTATAAACGTGGCGCGCAGAGACGAGGGGCGGGAAGGTCAACTTTATTATGAGCCAGCTCCCTACCTCCAAGATGGAACGATAAAAGAACTGCATGTTTTTGGAAGAGAAGACCTTGAAAAACTAGCTAAAGAAACGAATTCTCTGAACTGGGAGATATATCAGTCGCCTTCGAACTGGACTCCATATTTTCAAAACATAGGAACTATAAAAAAGTAAAAAAACAAGCCCTCCGACTATAGTTGGAGGGCCTTTTTATTTATTTCACTAAGAAGTCAATGCCTGTTTTTTCTTTGATTTTCTGAAATATAAAATCAATAGACAGGGCCGTGCCTTCAGTGCGGATTTCTTCAGGATACCAGATATCGTTGCCTAATATAATCCCGGCCAGAATAATTTTTCCATCTTGTTTTACGTATATAGGAGAACCTAGGTTTTGAGGGCTTGCAAAGCCATTGAAAGTAAAAATCTGTGATTCGGGAGAGGCATCTATAATAGCACCCGCGGAAACAAATTTGCTGCGCAGGAAAAATTCCTTTGAAATAAAGATGTCTTTTGAGAAAGATATCAAAATTTCTTGATTGGGTCCAAGTTTTTCCGAGGGCGCTATATCGGGGATGTCTGTCTGTTTGACATTAGAGGGGTCGGCAGAGGGAGACACGGGCCGCCTTAGAAGAGCGTAACCATTTTCTCTGTCTATTATGACTATTTTAAGCGTTTCAATTTCTGATTTATCTTCAGGTTCATCTCTATAAGCTAATTCAAGAGAAAATTCATCCGTAAGGTAAATACGCGCTTCAAGATTTCCATATTTATTGGAGGGAATTGTATTGGAAGTTACATCAGAGGTGTCTAGAATTTTTTGGGATCCAGATTCAACTATTCTTGTCGGAAAAAATGAAGCCAATGTAAGCACGTACTCATCAGAAAGAATTAAGGCCTCGCCGCTGGACGACTCAACTATTTTGCCGTCTTCGTCGTAGAAAAGTATAATGATCCGGCGTTCAAATTGAGACACGTTTTTAATATTTGGCCTAATAATGTCTGTCAGTAGTCCGGATTCGTCGGGACTGCCATCTTTTAGCAGAGATATAAGCTGATCTCTGTCCTTGCCTGCTTGCCCGAAGAAAGCTACAGAGAATTTTCCCCCTGTGACTAAAAGAGCCGGCGACCTGCAGGAGATTTTAAGATTTGCGCATTTGATTTCGGCTATTGCTTTCTGAACAAATTCTATTGTAAGAGCAGTGCCCAGAGTTTCATCCTTTGGATCATCTAATCTGTCATAAAAAATGCCCACAATCTCCAGTTCACCGTCGCGAATAGCAAAAAGCAAAGTGCTTCTATCTCCTTCTCCTTGCCCCATGCTTCCCTGAAAGTAAAAGCGGTCATCATAGCCGGGCAAAAATCCGATTACCGAAGCCGGGTCAACTGATTTTTGCAGGATAACAAATTCGCTGTTGAAACTAATATCAGAAGCTCCTATGCTATACAAAACATTGCCAATCTCAAGCTCGTCTGAATTACCCATATTAAATGGTATTCCGTCAGGGATAGGAAACTTGGTATTATCGGGCCTTTTGAATAAAGCGATTTTTTTTAAACTGTCAAAGCCGATTAGCTCAAGATTTTCGTATTTGCTTTCATCCGTATGTTCATTTATCATATCGTCGCCCCAAAAAAGACGGTAGGAGAATCGGGGCGAGGGATCATTTTGTATGAGCGGCTCAACAACTACAACATAATTATCCACGAGGAGCGCTCTGCCCGATGATATGACCCGGTTTTGTTCAAATTTATCTTCCGAAACTCGGAAGTTTTGAAGCTGTGGAGAAAATTCCTGTAATTTTTCGAAGTCAGGGTTTTTCAAGTCGGCCATGTCGTATGATAAATCGTATAGACCGTCAGATAAAGCGCTTATAAGGCGTTCTTTTAGGGCAAAATTTGGCTTTGGGCAGGGATCCGTATTTTTTTGCGCTGATATATCAATACTGGTATTTTCCATTATGAAATCAGCTACGCTTTGAGTTCCAAGCGCCCTGACAGACGCTTCAGTTTCTCTGCCGAGAAGCCCGTATGAAGTCCATACAAAACCGACTAATCTTTGCTTGCCGCAACGCAGGGAAAATACAGGGGCGTCATTATTTCCAACAGCTATTGTGCCGTTCATGGCTATAAGGCCGCGGTCGTAGTCAATTGAGGAAATAGACGCTCTCTTTAGATTTTTATTTCCATAAAAAACAAGGCGATCCGCTGGCGAGAGGTCTCGCAGGTCCGAAATCTCGATGTCAAAAGACGAAGGATATGGATATGTTGAATTTTTTGACATTTCAAAGATTTCAAGGCCAAGTATATCGTTTTTCGCAATGCTTTCCCCAAGTAATTCCTCGTGTCTCAAGCCGTCAGGGGTTTCAAGGAGTTTCACCATAATGCCAAGCCTAAGATTTTTTCCGCGAAGCGGAGGGGGAAGGTCGTTATCAGTAAGAACAGGAATATTTGATACCTCGCTCGAGGTTACAACAAATCGGCCAACAAGAAGAGCAAAGAATTTACGAGAGGAATCAATTTGAATAATATCATCTTCATCAATAAAAACAGCTCTGGTTGTGGGGAGGAATACGTCTTCCTCCAAGCCGTATATTTTTTTACGCAGATCAAGCTGAGTAAAGCTTTGATCTGCATTGCCATCGGCATAGGCAGACAGAATATCCGGGAGCACGGAAAAATTTTTCCGTGACGGCGCCTGTGTTTCAGTTTTTTGTTTAGGAGTCTGCGCTTGACACGCTACTAATAAGAGCATAGCGATTAACACTAATATTACTTTCATACATGCACCTCTATTTTATTTGATTGTTAAGGAACTATTTACCATAGCATTTTTTTGGTTTATAAGTAAATATTGATCTTTGAAAATTTAAGCCGTCGCCATTTATGCTATGGCGAAGCAAGCGAGGTGAACAATGCTGAAGTTGTTTTTTGCTGTTATTGGCGTTTTGTTTATAACCGGATGTGTGATCGCGCGAGACGAAGCAAAATGGGATCGTGTTTTCAGCGCGCCGCAATGCCGAGCTAGGGGAGAAGCGCCTTTACTTGATAAAGCGCTTGAGCAAGCCGGTTTAGGCCGACAAGAGTTTAATTTCGACAGAAATGATCTTAGTGATTCGCCTTATTACAACGCGGGAGTTCTTCAGGACGAGTTTCTATTGCCGTGGTTTGAATGGTTGAGAGAAAATCCGGCTTACGCGGGTTGCTTTGAGGGAGAAACAGCCGGCGCTTTGGATTATTATCTGGATCAGCCGCATCCTGTTGCAAGCACTATCCGCCACGCGGCAGGCCTTCTTGGTTCTGCGCCCGACAGCGAAGATTCTTCCGTAGCCGCCATGTATATATCAAGTAATTTCACCAGTGCGATTAGCGCGCTTTGCGCAAGCGCGGGAGAGTGCAAAGATCCTGAAGGCGATATGCCGGAGGATTTAGGCGGGGCTTTGACGCCTATAATATTCGCGCTCATAGAAGGTATAGAGGCCCGCAAAAATATGGATAACGAAATCGGCAAGCCCCATGACGCGGATTGGTGGCAAAAGTATGGTGGCAACATACTTATTATATCGGATAGCGGTCATCCCGATATTTTAAATACCGAAGACAGAGCATATTTGCTCGGCAATGGTAGCCGGCAAGATTTATATAAAGCCTCGGCAAAAATTGCATTTGCCATAGAGCACGTTGACTGGTCGCCATTTGTTGGACGCGAAGGCATAAAATACGACTTATATACTAAAGCCGGCTGGATTAAAATACGAGACGGTTCGGATAATATATATGTGGAAGATGGCAAAGACGTTTTGTTTTTGCTGGACCTCGGCGGCAACGATGAGCATTTAGACGCCGTAGGTAGCAATAAATCCGGAGCTAATCCCGTAAGCGTGGCTATAGATCTGTCCGGCAGTGATAAGTATCACTACAAAACCCGTGAGACTCTCTATGATCGTGAAGGGTTGCTTCCCGCGGATATAGACGGAAGATATGGGGGAAATGAGGAATATGGAAATTTTAGCCCTTCTGATCAATGCAGGCAGGGGGCGGCCCGCAACGGCATCGCAATGCTTTTCGATTTTGGCGTAGAGGACGACTATTTTAGATCATTGAGATGCAGCCAGGGATACGCGCATCTTGGCGTGGGAGTATTATTCGTTGAGGGAGGCAACGATGCCTTTCTTTCCGAGAGCGCCTCGCAGGGATCCGCGCAATTTGGAATCGCCTTGCTTATAGTTGGCGGAGAAGGGAATAACATTTTCCGGTCTTTTACTTTTTCTCAAGGATTTGGCTACGTGCGAGGGGCTGGGTTTCTTTTGAACAACGGCGGAGACGATCAGTATATCTGCAATCACGGCGATCCGGAGCAAGGCGGCATTCCGCTTTACAAAAGTGCGCAGTTGCCCGGCAAAGGCAATGCCAGTTTTTGCCAGGGCGCGGGATTTGGCTTCCGCGGAGACGGTGAATTTAATAAGTTTCGAGAATACCAAAAAAGTCATCTTTCAGGCGGCATAGGAATTCTGCGCGATATATACGGCAATGATACTTATGAGGCCAGTGTCTTTGCGCAAGGCGCCGGATATTGGCAGGGAACAGGGATTTTATCCGATGGCGGCGGCAGTGATAAATACGACGCTTACTGGTACGTACAGGGGGGTTCTGCGCATTACGCAGTCGCGATTTTTGTCGATGCGGGCGAAGGCGATGATATATTCAACGGCGCTCGCAGAGCAATAAACGTGGCGCTTGGCACGGGACATGATTTCAGCATCGGCGTATTTATCAACGAGAGGGGCAACGATATATATTATATTCCTAATTTGAGCGCGGGAGCGTCTAATTGCAATGGCATAGGCCTTTTTGTGGATAACAACGGCGATGACAAATATATCGCTGTATCTGATTACGGCAGCGGCATGGGAAATGTCAGCGGCGAGTGCATAGAAACCCGGCCCAATGCCGTGAACATAGGCATAATGATTGACGCAGGCGGCAAAGACGAGTATAGCTACCCGGAAAGCAAATTCCCCATACCCGGTGATGGTAAAACTTGGGGCCATAAGGCGAATAATCTTAAATCAGAATACGGAGCGGGCATTGATGGCGAAGGAGAAACGGGGGTGCATGCTGGAAGTGGAAGATAAAAAAACCCCAGGACATATAGGAATAATTTTGGACGGAAATGGCAGATGGGCGCAAGCGAGGGGATTGTCAAGATCGGAAGGCCACTTAGCCGGATATGAAAATCTAAAAAAGTTAGTGCCTTATATATTTGATCAGAGAGTCGAAGTAGTAACTGTATTTGCTTTCTCTACGGAGAACTGGAAAAGAGAAGAGAAAGAGCGTGAGCACATTTTCAATATTTTTGAGGTAGCAATAGAAGAAGCAATGCCCAAGCTTGTGGAAGAGGGCATTCGAATAAAAGTTATAGGCGATAGGTCGCGGCTCTGCGAGAGCTTGCAAAAAGGTATAAATAGCATAGAAGAAGAAAGCTTAAAAATAGACAAGAAAAATCTTCGCGGCACATTTGTTGTCGCCATAAACTATGGCGGCAGAGACGAATTAGTGAGCGCGGTAAAAGAAATAGTGGCGCGTAACGTGCACCTCTCCTGTATAAGCGAGAGATGCGTGTCCGGCTTCTTGGATACGGCAGGGCTTCCTGATCCGGATTTGATAATAAGGACAGGATGCGAGCCGGGTGAAATGAGATTATCTAATTTTCTAATCTGGCAAGCGGCGTACGCGGAGTATTATTGCAGTCGTAAATATTTGCCGGATTTTGGAAAAGAAGATTTCAAAAGAGCGTTGAGGGCATATGCGAAAAGAAAAAGATTACGGGGAGGAAACAGATCCTAGTAATTTAATACACAGGTTTGACCTGTGTATTTTTTTTGAGAGTTATAATACTAACTCGACTTTTTTAGGAAATTATGTAAAGTAGATACAATATGCAGAACCTTGTCAAATAAATAGCCAATATAAATAGCTGAAGGAGGATTTTATGGCACGAAAAGATAGCGTAGTGGACTTGGAGTGTTTCAGGGTGCCCCAGGAGCAGTTGCGGTGGGAATGCGATGCGGAGTGTCTAGGATTTCAAAGCACTGAAGAAATTACGCCATTGGAAGATCACGTGTTTATTAATCAGCCCCGGGCGGAGCTGGCGCTCGAGACATGGATGTCAGTTCCGGGACATATGTTTGTGGTGACTCCAGATGGGAGTATTACGTCTGTTTTGATCGAAAGTATCAGGAAGAAAATAGATAAACTTCCAAAAGGTCAAATCCATGATCGCGTATGCGTGTATAATCGCAGCAACCCGGAAAGACCAGGATTTATTTTACTGCAAAAAGGCGAAGCAGTATCCTTTCGGTTAAGCGTCAAAAAACTCCTTGAAAGCCTGAGGCATAAGATTCTTAGCACCTTTAACAGCAATGAGTGCCTGGAGAAACGCCAGCTTATTTTTATGGATTTCGAGGCGAACGTCAATAAGACGCACAGAGTCTTTTACGAAGCATGGAAGGAAGCCGTCGTTGAGGCCGACGAAGTTGGAAATCTCACGTTCTTTGTTCCAAAAGGCCAAGACGGGAAAGAGCTCGTTGACTCTTTCGGTAATGTTGTGGTGTGGGTAGGTCAGTTTAAGAGAGGAATTATGCCCGGGCACGAAAATGAAGGCGAGGTGGATATATATAATCCTTTCCCGATACTTCCGAAATTTAAAGAACTTTTAGAAGAAAGCAAAAAAGAAATAGAGAGAAAGGTCAAAGAGAAAGTAGAAGAGATTCAAGTCGCGTACTGGAAAATGAGCGGAGAGATATCACGCTTATCCGAAGCTATGCGTCGGGAGATCGAACAAACTAGAGCAGTTTTTGTTAGTAGGGTGTTTCAAGAGGAAGCGACAGATATCATTGTCCGCTATGGGGAGGCCGTGTTCCCATTTACAGAGACGCTTCGCGAACATACGATTGAAAATGCAGAAGCATTTTTGCCACAAGAGCAAGATCAATCGATGCAACACCAGCAACCTCGGCCTGATCCGTTTGGTCCGTTTGAAGTAAATGTATTCGTGGACAATAGCGAGATGGACGGTGTCCCTATTATTGACAACAGGAATCCGACTTACGAACGCCTATTTGGCGAGGCGCATATCTCGCCGCATGGAAACAGACAATTCTTTGGGGATCCGAATTGGTATCACATGATGGTGCGCGCGGGAGCCTTAAGCGAGGCAGAAGGTGGATATCTTATACTGCCAGCGCGAGCCGTGCTCAGCGAACTGTTTGTTTGGCAACGACTGCGAGGTGTTCTTGAAAGTAAACGACTCGATATCGGAGCAGGCGGACTGGGAAAGGATATTATTGATCCCGAGACGCTTCCCGTGAATGTGCGAGTGGTGCTTGTGGGAGATTACGCGACATATCGCGCGATGCAGGGGAATCCATGGATGCGTCAAGATCTCGAGGGTCTTTTCAGGGTAGTCGCGCAATTCGACTGGGAAGCTCCGCGCACAGAAGAGATTATGGGGAAGTGCGCACGTTTTATTAGGTTGCTCTGCGATAGAGGAGGTTTGCCTTATGTGAGCGATGGCGGTATCGCGGAGATTCTTCAGTATATGTCGCGGAATGCCGGAGCTAAAGATGCCATATCTCTCGATGGCCGATCTGTGAAAGAAATTATCCACGAAGCGGCGTTTTGGCACAGTAAAAATGAGAACCTTGAGCTTCCTATCATGAGAGAGGATATAAAAAAGGCATTTTATGAGAGAGAACATCGGTTGGATATGGTGCGTGAAAAAGGGTACAAGAACATCAAAGACGGGACTCTTCTTATTTCACTTGATGGCAGTGAAGTGGGGCAGATAAACGGCCTTGCAGTATATAATACTGGAGATTTTAGTTTCGGGCATCCCACTCGTATAACTTGCAACACTTTTTCCGGCGGTAAGGGCGTAATCAACATAGAACGCGATGTTAGTTTAAGCGGAGCTATTCATGATAAGGGCGTCGTTATACTTAGCGGTTACTTGGGTGGCAAATACGCGCAGGAAAAGCCGCTGGGATTATCGGCTAGCCTGTGTTTTGAGCAGTCTTATTCTGGGATAGATGGGGACAGCGCGTCTTCCGCGGAGCTTTACGCGATATTGTCCAGTTTATCCGGATTGCCGTTGCGGCAGGACATCGCAGTTACGGGTTCCATGAACCAGAAAGGAGAGATACAGCCCATCGGCGGCGTTAATCAAAAGATAGAAGGAATGTTTGACGTTTGTAGTTTATTCGGCCTAACCGGAAATCAGGGTGTAATCATACCCCATCAGAATATAAGAAATTTAATGCTTCGCCAAGATGTGGTAGAAGCAATAAAAGAAAGAAGATTTCATGTCTATGCCGTTCAAACCGTAGACGAAGGTATGGAAATTCTGACAGGCAGAAAAGTAGGAGAAAAAATAATCCATGGAGAAAGAAAGGGCCAATACAGAAAGAATACGGTTAATTTTCTTGTAGACAAACGGTTAAAAGAATTGTCAGATTCACCTTCATCCATCCGGCCTAAATAAAGGCCGGTTTTTTTATTGTTTCTCCCAAGAAGGCGAAGCCTGATTGGGTAGAGAAACAATAACCCTTCGAAGCTCCGACCGCAGTCGGAGCGAAGGAGGGTCTTACTTTAGAAAGTGGAACGTGTTACCCTTGTTTATAGTAGCACCTTAAAAATATCCCGCCTTCGCGTGGTCAAAGCCACGCTACGGCGAGCCAAGGGCCGCCTATGCTAAAGCTTCGGCGAGCCGAGGGAGATTTTATGTCAGATAAAAACCGTGTTGTTCTCGCATACTCCGGGGGACTTGATACTTCAGTAATTTGTCACTGGCTTGCTCGAAAAGGTTATGAGGTAATATGCTGCGCAGTGGATGTTGGCCAAGGCGATGACTTTGATACAATGGGTAAGAAAGCTTTTAATTCCGGCGCGAAAGATTTTGTTATTCGCGATGTGAAAGAAAAGTTTGTTCGTGAAGGACTTTTCTGGTGCATGCAGGCGCAAGCAAGATACGAGGGTGAGTATATTCCCTGCACTGCTATTGCTCGGCCCTTTATCATGAAAGAAGTCGTTGGTGTCGCGCATGACTATGGCGCCGGCGCCGTGGCGCACGGCGCTACGGCAAAGGGCAATGATCAAGTTAGATTTGATTTCACGGTGTTTGCGCTAGATAATAATTTAGAGATTATAGCGCCCTGGCGAGATACAAAATTTGTAAAGCTAATCCCGGGACGAAAAGAAGCAATTGAGTATGCAAGGTGTTACCATATTCACATTGCCGCAACAGCCGCGAGTCCCTGGAGCAGTGATAAAAACATTGGCCACGCGAGCCATGAGGCGGGCATATTAGAGAATCCTTGGCAGGCACCGCCGGACGACTTGTTTGAACTGGTTAACTTGCCCTGGAAGTTGCAAGGTACTGCTTGCACGGATATTATCGTTGCTTTTGAAAAAGGCGTGCCGGTTGCTGTAAATGGCACGCGCAATGATGCTTTAACTATTATGCGGTGGCTCAACGCAGTCGCAAGCTCAAAGGGCATCGGGCTGTACGATATAGTCGAAGACAGGATTCTTGGCATGAAGTCGCGCGGCGTATATGAAGCTCCGGGCATGACGCTTTTATACGGAGCATATAGGGCCCTCCAGCAGATATGCCTTTCAAAAGAAGATATTCATAAAAGCCTGCATTTAGGAATTGATTACGGACGAGATATATATGAGGGATGGTGGTACAGCAATTTTCCAAAGAAGAAAAGGCACGACAGAATTATTAAAAAATGGCGAGAAGCTATAAACGGCAAAGTTCGCATGCGCCTGTTCAGGGGAAATTTCCTTGTCATAGGACGAAGCTCGCCCAATTCACTATACAGCGAGCAGGCAGGTACTATGGAGAGAGACGATGATTATGACGTAACTAAGGTCGCTGAAATTATAAAAGACAAATGGAAGGAGCGGAATAAATGAGCAAAGAAGAGTTTGGGACAGAAGAAGAGCGCGCGCGGGTAATTCTAGACATAGAAAAATGGGCAGAATCTCATCATAATCCCGATTCTGCGGTAATCGCAATTATGTTGATGAATAACGCAAAGACTTTCACGCCGTATGAGCTTTTAGTAGACATCAGAGAAGAAACTGCGCTTGGAGTTGTCCTGCTTGATATAATTATTTCGGAGTCAGAAAAAGCCGGTATTGCTCCGATTGATTACGTAAAGCGGATGTCTAAAATATTGCGAAAAGCCCCGGGCGAGTTTATTAAAACCCCATTCTTTGAAGACGAAGTAAATTAAATCGGGTTATAATCGGTCCGACTATAGTCGGACCGATTTTTATTTATATACAAAACTTTAACGATCGTCTTAGTTTTGTATACTTCGTTTTTGCCCCGAAATATAAATAGTGGCTTGCACAGAGGCCTAAAGTTGCATAGTATATTTATATAATATGGAATTATCCAAGGAAGGCCTGCCCGCCGCTAGGCGGGAAGAGCAAATTTTAAAATTTTGGAAAGAGATAGATGCTTTCAAAAAAAGCGTTAGTAGGCGGCCGAAAAACCGCCAGTTTGTGTTTTATGAAGGGCCGCCGACGGCAAATGGCAGGCCGGGGATTCATCATGTTTTGACACGAGCTTTTAAAGACATAATCTGCCGCTATAAGACGATGAAAGGGTATAGAGTAGAAAGGAAAGCTGGATGGGACACTCACGGTTTGCCGGTTGAAATAGAAATAGAAAAACAGCTCGGACTTAAAAATAAAAAAGATATAGATAAATACGGCATCGCAAAATTCAATGAAAAATGCCGTGAATCTGTATGGAAATATAAAACAGAATGGGATAATCTCACAGAACGAATTGGATTCTGGATTGATCTTGAAAATCCGTATATTACTTATGATCCATTATATATGGAAGCTTTATGGGGAATTATAAAGAAAGCGTACGAAAAAAATTTACTGTACGAAGGTCACAGAGTCGCGCCATACTGCCCAAGATGCGGTACGTCTGTATCATCGCACGAAGTGGCGCTGGGATACAAAGATATAACAGAAGATTCCGTCTTCGTTAAATTTTCAATTTTCAATTTTCAATTTTCAAACACGTACTTACTCGCTTGGACAACAACTCCCTGGACTTTGCCGGGCAATGTGGCGCTAGCCGTAGGCGCCAAGATTAATTATGTTTTGGTTAAGCAAGGCGAAGAGCATTATATTTTGGCAAAAGAGAGGCTAAATATATTGGAGGGCGAGTATGAGATTATAAAGGAGTTTGTTGGCAAAGAATTAGAAGGTCTGGAATATGAGCCAGTGTTTGAAATTTTCAATTTTCAATTTTCAATTTTCAAAAATTTACACCATGTAGTCCTAGCTGATTTCGTGACAACACAAGAGGGCACGGGTATAGTACATACTGCCGTTATGTATGGTGAAGACGACTATAATTTAGGTCAGAAATTAGATCTGCCAAGAGTTCATACAGTAGATGAGGCCGGGAAATTTAATAATTTAGTTCCAAAGTGGCAAGGCGAATTTGTAAAAGACGCGGAGTCGAAAATTATAGAAGATTTGAAGGCTCGCAATATCTTGTATAAAAAAGAAAAATATGCGCACCCTTATCCTTTTTGCTGGCGCTGCGGCACGCCACTTCTCTACTACGCGATGCTGTCGTGGTTTATAAAAATGAGCGCGTTGCGCGATAATCTTATAAAAAATAACGGCGCAATAAATTGGGTGCCTGACTATATAAAAGAAGGTCGTTTTGGCGAATGGCTGCGCGATGTAAAGGACTGGAATTTTTCCCGATTAAGATATTGGGGCACGCCATTGCCAATATGGAAATGCAAAGACTGCAAGAGCGTGAAGGTTGTCGGGTCAATAAAAGAGCTTGGGAAACAAATTCCCAAAAATAGAAAAAAAGAAATAGACCTTCACAGGCCATATGTAGATAAAATAACCTTCAAGTGTGCATGCAAAGGAACAATGAAGAGAGAAGAGGCGCTTGTTGATGTATGGTTTGATTCGGGGTCTATGCCCCTTGCTTCGCAAGTGCAGAATCATGCGGACATTAACGCAGAATTACGCGGAAAGATTTTATTTCCGGCCGACTACATTTGCGAGGGAATAGATCAGACCAGGGGTTGGTTTTATACATTGCTTGCGGTATCTGCGATTTTAGGATTTAAATCTCCGTATAAAAATGTAATTTCCCTTGCTCATGTTTTGGATAAAAAAGGCGAAAAGATGTCTAAATCAAAAGGCAATGTTGTTGATCCATGGGAGATGATAAATAAATACTCGTCTGACGCGTTGCGGTGGTACTTTTATACAGTGAACCAGCCGGGAGATTATAAGCGTTTTGACGAGAGCGATCTTCAAAAAACACAGAGAAAATTTATTTCAACCCTCTATAATGCGTTGGCGTTTTATAGGACCTATAGGACCTATAGGACTAATAGGACCAATAACGTTCTAGACCGATGGATTCTGTCGCGGCTGAATAATCTAATCGCTGATATAGTAAAAAGACTTGATAACTACGATGTTACAGGCGCTGCGCGCGGCATAGAAAGTTTTGTTATAGACGATCTTTCTAATTGGTATATTCGCCGTTCGCGGAAAAGATTCCCGGAGCAGGTTATTGCACATGTTTTACTGGAAACGAGCAAACTGTGCGCTCCTTTCGTGCCATTTTTGAGCGAGCATATTTTTCAAGACCTAAAAGCTAAAAGCTATAAAGCCCTGCCTACCGGCAGGCAGGTAAAAGCTGGTTCAGTTCACTGGCAAGATTTCCCAAAGGATAATAAAAAATATATAGATCTAGATTTGGAGAAAGAGATGTCCCTGGCTCGAAAGATAGTCGAAATTGTCCACGGCGAGAGGGCAAGGGCCGGTATAAGAGTGCGTCAGCCGCTCGGCGCATTAGAAATAGATGCAGATTTGCCGGATGAAATAAATAAGATTATCGCAGACGAAGTAAATGTTAAAGAAGTAAAGAGGGGAGTAAAAATCGCGCTAGATACAAAACTTACTCCAAGGCTCAAGGAAGAGGGTTTTATAAATGAATTTATGCGCCATGTGCAGGACCTGCGAAAATCCTCGGGATTTGTGCCGAAAGACAAAATTATGCTTAGATACTTTGTTGGTTCTGATTTAAGTAAGTCTATATATAAGCGGAAGAACGCTATAATAAAACAGAGCAACGCAAGTGATATAATAGAAGCCAAGGGTAAAAAAGAAGTGTTTAAAGCCCAGGCAGAGTTTGAGTGGGAGGGGGAGAGGGTCTGGATAGGAATTAGAAAAATAAAAAATAAAAAATAAAAAGTAAAAATGAAAAGAGCATGGCAAATATAATCACACAAGATGAATACGACAAATTAAAATTTGAGCTGGATAAGCTCAATTCTGTAGATAAAAAAAGAGTCTCAAAGGACCTTAGGGAGGCTATTTCGCAAGGGGATCTTTCGGAAAACGCGGCTTACGCGGAAGCAAAAGAGCGCCAATCTTCAATAGAAACACGAGTTAAAGAAATCGAGAATAAGCTTGCTATGGCAGAAATTGCAGACAGCGGGGGGGGAGGGGCGGATATTATTGGCATTGGCTCCAGTTTCAAGGTTCGCGATGAGGGGAGCAAGCAGGAACGCGGGTTTTCTTTAGTAGGTCCGGAAGTTTCAAATCCCACCGAAGGCAAAATATCATTCGACTCGCCCCTTGGCTCCGCGTTTTTGGATAAAAAGAAAGGCGATAGCGTGGAAGTCGTAACGCCGGGAGGGAAGCGGAGATATACGGTGCTTGAAATAATTTAGATTTTTGGTACGATATACATATGACGATTTTGAAATGCGACTTATGCAAGAAGATTATAAAAAAAGAGCCGATAAGAGCTGGCTTTGGTTTTCTTTCAAGGGTTGAGCTATGTCATAAATGCGGGGCTCCAGTTCTTGAGTTTTTAAAGAAAACAGGCATAATAAAAATGTCAGAATCGGCAAAAAAGAAAAGCATGGCATAGAACCGAGCGCGCGCTACATTGCCTATTGACAGGTATAATAGTTTTGTGCTAAGGTTATCTGGCTAGCGCAATTACGATAGAACATTAAGCCCAAAGGAGGGCGAAATGCGAAAGTACGCGAAAGTTCTGGTAGGCATGGCTCTTGTGTTGTTCGCAGTTTCCTTTGTTGCTTGCGGTAGTAAAGGACCATCAATAATCAGATCACAGTCCCAGATTATAGAGAATTTCAGTTATGATATGAGCGTGATTACTACCGTTGGAAACAGGTCGTATATTCCGATCAATATAGGCGGCCGCCCAGATCAGAATGTAGCACTTATACTAGGAGTCCTAAAAAAGTTTGAGGAAGAGAAACAAGTAGAGGTTGTTAGTTGGCAAGTTGATAAACGGCAAGTAGGATACGCCACATCCGCAAAAATTTTTGGCATTTGGGTTGAACACAGGCCCGCAGAATAAAATCACAAGGCGAGGAGTACTCGCCTTTTTTGT